>NZ_JBSGFQ010000052.1:0-88814 GCF_053603495.1 Nonomuraea sp. NPDC004186
GCCGCAGCCGCTGGGCGTCGGCGGACTGGCCGATCGACTGGGACGGGTCCATGGCGGTGGGCCGGCCGCTGGCGATCATGATGGTCATGCTCTGCGTGTACTGGGGCTGCAACAACCTGTACGGCTCGGCCATCCTGCTCTACCAGCCCAGCCTGATCAAACGCATCGTCACGCCGAGCACGTTCACCTCGCTGCTGTTCACCGCCTGCACGACGGCGCTGGCCGTGATCCTGGGCCTGATCGTCTGCCTGTGGGTGATCGAGTCGATCGGCCGCCGCTTCATCGCGATCACCGGCACGGCCGTCGCCGCCGCGTGCACGTTCGTCATCTGGGCCGGGTTCGGCACCTCGTGGCTCGTGCTGGCGGCCTTCGCCGTCACGATCGCGGTGATCAACGGCGGCACCTCGCTGGCCTTCTACTCCTGGGCGCCCGAGCTGTTCCCGGCGGGGGTGCGGGGGCGGGCCGTCGGCATCGTCAACATGGTCGGCAAGACGGGCAGCGTGGTCGGCACGCTGGCGCTGCCCAGCATGTTCGAGGCGCTCGGCGCCGTCTCCTTCCTGGTCATCTCGGCCCTGGCCGTGCTGAACGCCGCGGTGACCTTCAAACTGGCCCCGGAGACCCGCGGCCTGACCCTGCGCCAGCTCGAAGAAAGGACGCATGCATGACCTCGGGGCACGTGGGACGTACCTACCAGGACTCCACGCCGTGGTGGCCGCAGCCGCCCAGGCCCCGAGAGGGCGCGCCGGACGTGATCGTGGTCGTCCTCGACGACGTCGGGTTCGGCAGCCTCGGCTGCTACGGATCCGAGATCGCCACCCCCACGATGGACGCCCTGGCCGCCGGCGGGCTGCGCTACACCAACTTCCACGTCACGCCGCTGTGCTCGCCCACCCGCGCCTCGCTGCTCACCGGCCGCAACCACCACGCCGTCGGCATGTCCCTGCTGTCCAACGCCGACAGCGGCTTCCCCGGCAAGCGCGGCACCGTGACCCACCGCGCGGCCACGATCGCCGAGGTGCTGCGCGACACCGGCTACAACACCTACGCCTTCGGCAAGTGGCACCTGGCGCCCATGGACCGGACCAGCGCGATCGGCCCCTACGACCAGTGGCCGCTGGGCCGGGGCTTCGACCGCTACTACGGCTTCCTCGAGGGCATCAGCGACCAGTACTTTCCCGAGCTGGTCCAGGACAACCACCGGGTGGAGCCGCCGCGGACGCCTGAGGAGGGCTACCACCTCACCGAGGACCTCGTCGACCGGGCCATCGCCTGCGTCTCCGACCACAAGTCGGTGGGGCCGGACAAGCCGTACCTCCTCTACCTGGCCATGGGGGCCGGTCACGCGCCGCACCAGGCGCCCGAGGAGTACCTGCGGCGCTACCGGGGCCGCTACGACGAGGGCTGGGACGTGATCAGGGAGCGCCGCCACGCCCGGCAGGTGGAGCTCGGGATCATCCCGCCCGGCACCGCGCTGGCGCCCCGCAACGACGGGGTGCGGCCCTGGGCCGAGCTCCCCGAGGAGGAACGCGCGGTCGCCGCCCGGCTGCAGGAGGCGTTCGCCGCGATGCTGGAGCACACCGACGCCCACCTCGCCCGGCTCGTCGCCCACCTGGAGCACATCGGCACCCGCGAGAACACGCTGATCGTGCTCCTGTCGGACAACGGCGCCAGCCAGGAGGGCGGCGCGCTCGGCAACACCAACTCGATCGCCTACGAGAACGGCGACGCCGTCCCCCACGCCGACAATTTCGCCCGCCTCGACGAGATCGGCGGCTTCCGTTGCCACGGCAACTACCCCTGGGGCTGGGCGCAGGCGGGCAACACCCCGCTCAAGCGCTACAAGCAAAATACGCATGCCGGGGGAGTCCGGGCCCCGCTCATCGTCTCCTGGCCGGGGCGGGTCCCCAAGGGAGGCGTACGGACGCAGTTCCACCACGTCATCGACGTGACCCCGACGATCCTGGACGTCGTCGGCGCCGAGATGCCGCAGACGTACCGGGGGCTCGCGCAGCTGCCCGTGCACGGCGTGTCCATGCGCTACACCTTCGACGGCGCCACGGCTCCGACCAGCCGCCCCACCCAGTACTTCGAGATGTACGGGCACCGCGCGATCTGGCACGAGGGCTGGAAGGCCGTGGCCTACCACGAGCGCGGCACCTCCTACGACGACGACCGGTGGGAGCTGTACCACCTGGACGACGACTTCTCCGAGTGCCACGACCTGGCGGCCGAGCGCCCCGACGTGCTCCATGAGCTGATCGGCCGCTGGTGGTCCGAGGCCGACCGGTACGGCGTCTTCCCCCTGGACGACCGCAACTTCGCCGAACGCGCCGCGAAATACCACAGCGCGGCCTCGCCCAGGAGGCGGCGGAGTTTCGTGCTCTACCCGGAGATGAGCCGCATCCCGGGCGGGGTCACGCCGCTAATCTACGACCGCTCGTACCGCATCGACGCCGAGGTACGGCTGCGCGAGGGCGACGAAGGCGTGCTGATCTCCCAGGGTGACGTGAACGGCGGTCACGTCCTGTACGTGGCAGAGGGCCGGCTCCACTACGAGTACAACCACCAGGGCACCCGCTACCGCGTGCACGGCGAGCACCCGCTGCCGCCGGGCGACCACGTCCTGTCGATGATCTTCACGAGGACCGGCCCCTGCCAAGGTGTGGCCGCCCTGGCCGTGGACGGCCGCCCCGACGGCGGCAAGGAGCCGCTCACGACCGCCCGCTACCTGATCGGCTGGCAGGGCCTGGTGCTGGGACGCGACGCGTTGTCGCCGGTGAGCTGGGACTATCCGCGCGGTTTCCCCTTCACCGGCACGATCGAGCGGGTACGCGTGGAGCTGGACGAGGACGTCCCGGACGCCGTCCACGAGACGTTCGACTGACGGGGAGTAACCGGGCGCGCTCGTGACCTGCTCTTGGCGTCCGTCTCAGTACGCTCCCGTGCGTGATGGAAGACAAGAGCCGGAACAGGCCGCGGATCAGCATCGACGGAGCGGGCATCGAGAGGCGCAGGACGGCGATCCAGGCGCTGGTGGATCAGGCGCCGCCGCCGGCGGCGGAGCGGGTCCCGATGCCCCGCCCCATCTTCAGCCCGCGCTCGGACGGGACGGAAGCGCCGCGATCGCCGCTGACCAGGCATCTCCGGGAAGGGTGACGTACTTGCCGAGGAACTGCCGCGCCGAGGCGGAGTCCAGTCGGTAGTCGTAGTTGGTCTTCCTGCAGGCGTCGTCCGCGCCGGAGATCGTCGTGGCGATGAGGAGGTGCGAGGTGAGCCCGCCCAGGAAGTTCGGGCCGCCCGAGTCGCCGAAGCAGGTGCTCCCGTCGCCCTTGGTGGACAGCGAGAGGTTGAGCCATCTCGGGGTCATGCTCTTGTACGAGATGGTCGCCTGGTGGCGCGTGTCGGTGTAGTGGAAGCTCTGGCCGCGCGGCTTGTTCTTGGTGGGCTTGAGCGAGCCGTACCCGACGGGGGTGAAGCGTGCGGACTTCAGCTTGTTCTGGGCCTTGAGGAGGTCGAGCAGGCCCGCGGCCGGCAGCTGGGCGGGCGTGATGTTCGGGACGGGCTTGCTGAACAGGACGACGGCCATGTCATGGAGGTCGGACTTCTTCGAGAAGCGGGGGTCCGGGATGTAACGGCCGGTGTAGACCTGGCCCCCGCGCTTGTAGTGGCCCGTGAAGGAGACGGTGGCCGTCTTCTGCTTCGGCTCACCGCAGTGGGCGGCGGTGAGGAAGACGGTCGGCGAGATGAGCGTTCCGGTGCAGTACGACCACGTGCCGTCGGGATTCGCCTCATCGGAGATGAGAGCCCCTACTTCCGGGTGAGCGTCACCGTCGGTGAAACCGTTGGTGATGGCCGCTGCCGGAGTCGCGGTGTATGCCAGCGTCGCAGCGGCAACCAGGACAAAAGGGACATAACGCATTCCCGAAGTTTAGGTGTCGAGGGGTGATGAATGGCACATATGGGCAAAAGATCTACTTGTTTTCCTGGGAACGGCCGGTTTGGCCGCGCATTTCCCGGAGTGGGAAGCATCGCGTATATAAGATCCCCTCGTGAATGCTCAGGCCCTGGCGCTCGGCGCGGTCGCCGGGCTGCCGGAGGGGTTACGGGAGCTCCGGGTGCGGGTCAGGCGGTTCCTCGAGGACGAGATCGCCTCCGGCGGCTTCGCCCCCGAGGCCGACGCCTGGATGTCGGGCGTCGATCCGGCCTTCAGCGGCCGCCTGGCCGGGCGCGGGTGGGTGGGGATGACGATCCCCGCGGCGTACGGCGGGCACGGGCGGACCGCGCTGGAGCGCTATGTGGTGACCGAGGAGCTTCTGGCCGCCGGGGCGCCGGTGGCGGCCCATTGGATAGCCGACCGGCAGATCGCACCCAGCATCCTGCGTAACGGCACAGAACAACAGAAACACAGGTATCTCCCGCAAATCGCCCGCGCCCAAGGTTTCTTCGCGATCGGCATGTCCGAGCCCGATGCGGGTTCGGACCTGGCCTCGGTCCGGACCCGGGCCGCAGAGGTCGAGGACGGCTGGCGGCTGACGGGCACCAAGGTGTGGACCAGCGTCGCGCACATCGCCACGGCGGTGGTCGTCCTGGCGCGCACCGACGACGCCGGCGACCGGCACGCCGGGCTCTCCCAGTTCATCGTGGACCTGCCCCACCCGGCGGTCTCGATCCGGCCGATCATCACCATCGACGGGGCGCACCACTTCAACGAGGTGGTCTTCGACGACGCGGTGATCCCGGCGGGCGGCCTGCTGGGCCGCCGGGGGGACGGCTGGCGCCAGGTCACCGCGGAGCTGGGCAACGAACGTTCCGGCCCTGAACGCATCCTCAGCACGCTGCCGCTGCTGCGGGAGTGGGCCCGGCCCGAGAACCTGGGGGACGACCCGGTCGCGCACGCCGAGCTGGGCCGGCTGGTCTCCCGGCTGGTGGCGCTGCGCCGGCTGTCCCTGTCGGTCGCCGCGCGGCTGGCCGCGGGGGAGAGTCCGGCCGTGGCGGCGGCCCTGGTCAAGGACCTGGGCACGGAGTTCGAGGGCGACGTCGTGGACGCCGTGCGGCGACACGTCCGCCCGGAGCCGGGCGGCCGGGGGCTCGCGGCCATGCTGGCCAAGGCCGTCCTGCACGTCCCGGCCTTCACCCTGCGCGGCGGCGCCAACGAGATCCTGCGCTCGATCGTGGCCAAGGATCTGTCCTCATGACCGCCGACCATCTCCGCGACCTGACCGTCGGCCATCTCCGCGACCTGGCCGAGGAGCTGCTCCGGTGACCGGCGACCACCTCCGCGACCTGGCCGATGCGGTGCGGGGCCTGCTGGACGCGGAGCTGCCAGGCCCGGCGCTCTGGGCCCGGCTGGAGGAGCTGGGTTTCACCTCGCTCACGGTTCCCGAGCCCCAGGGCGGGAGCGGCGGCACGCTCACGGATGCCGCCGTGGTGGTCCGCGAAGCCGGCGCGGCCGGGGCGGCGCTGCCCCTGGCCGAGGCCCTGTTCGTCGCCGGCCCGCTGCTCGCCGCGTCGGGAGCCGCCCTGCCGCCCGGGACGGTGACCGCGTACACCGGCGATCTGGTGGCGGAGCCGGGCCCCCGCGGCCGGTGGCGGGTCACCGGCCCGCTGATCCGCGTACCCTGGCTGAGATCCGCCGATCACCTGGTTACCCTGGTCAGCACCCCGGACGGGCCGGCCACCGCCGTGCTGCCCGCCCCTGCCGGGCTTTCCCCCGGCGAGAACCTGGCGGGGGAGGAGCGCGACAGCGCCGTGCTCGACGGCGCCGAGGCCGCGGTCACACCCCTGCCGCCCGGCCCGTGGCGCCACGAGCTGGAGCTGCACGGGGCCGCGGCGCGGGCGCTGCAGCTGGCCGGCGCCGCCCGCGCCGTACTGACGCTCACCACGCGGCATGTCACCGACCGGGTGCAGTTCGGCAAGCCGCTGGCCCGGTTCCAGGCGGTCCAGCACCGGCTCGCGCGGCTGGCGGCGGACGTGGTCACCGTCGAGGTGGCGGCGGACGCGGCGGTCGCGGCGCTGCGGGACGGCGCCGAGGACCGGGAGCTCGCCGTGGCCTCGGCCAAGGCCGAGGCGTCCGCGCTGGCCCGGTCGGTGGCCGCCGCGGGCCACCAGTTGCACGGCGCGATCGGGTTCACGATGGAGCACCGGCTCGGCTCCTGCACCAGGAGGCTGTGGGCGTGGCGCGAGGAACACGGCAACGAGCTCCACTGGCAGCGCAGATGCGCCGACCTGGCGAGAGGATCGGGCGACGTGTGGGAGCTCGTCACCGGCGAGCCGGGGTCGAGGCCCCTTTGACGACAGGAGCAGCACCATGACCGCCGAACCGCCCGCCATCACCACCGTCGGCGACGGGATCGCCAGGCTCACCCTGAACAACCCCCGGCGCAAGAACGCCATCACGCTGGAGATGGCCGCCCTCATCGAGGACTTCTGCGCCCGCGTCCACGGTGACGACACCATCGGCGCCGTCCTCGTCGACGGCGCGGGCGCCTACTTCTGCAGCGGCGCCGACACCCGAGACCTGGCCGCCTCCTCCGCCGATCCCGCCGCGCCCGAGTCGGTCGCGCGGACCTCGGCCGTGTACGCGGCGTTCGTGCAGGTCGGGCGGCTCCCGGTGCCCAGCGTGTCCCTGGTGACCGGCGGCGCGGTCGGCGCCGGGCTCAACCTCGCCCTGGCCACCGACCTGATGCTGGTCAGCCATGACGCGGTGCTCGACAGCGGGTTCGTGGCGCGCGGCATCCATCCGGGCGGCGGTCACCTGGCCCTGCTCGGCCGCGCGGCCGGATATCAGCACGCCATCGCGCTCGGAGTCCTGGGCGCGGCGCTGTCCGGAGCCGAGGCCGTACGCCGCGGCCTGGCCTGGGACGTGGCCGAGCCGCACGCCATGCTGGACACCGCCACCCGGCTCGTGGCCATGGCCGCCGCCGACCCCCAGCTGGCCCGGCGGATCAAGCAGAGCGCCACCCTCGAACTCGGCCCGCCCGCGGTGTCCTGGCCGTCGGCGCTGGAGATCGAACGCGGGATGCAGATGTGGTCGCTGGGCCGTAAGGGCAGCCAGGGGTGGGACCGGACGCCGCCCAAGCCGCCCGTGGAGTCCTGATCGTCAGCCCTGCCCGAGCGAGCGGGCCTCCTTCCACCGCGGGCTGTCGAGGAAGTGGTTGTCGTACAGCTCCTGCGAATCGAGCAGCTCCTCGAGGGTGGCCTCGCCGGTGCGCAGGCGGGCCAGCAGGCGGAAGTACTCGAAGCGCTCCACGCCCGGCGTGATGACGATCAGCAGGTCGGCCTCGGAGCCGGGGGCGGCGGCGAAGGCGTGGGCGACGTTCGGGGGCACCACGGCCATGTCACCCTCCTCCAGGGTGAGCACCTCCTCGCCCGCCAGCACCTGGGCGGCGCCGCCGAGGACGTAGAACAGCTCGCTGGAGGAGGTGTGCAGGTGGGGCACCGCGCCGTCGGCGCCCGGGGTGAGGGTCATGCGGAGGCTGCTCAGGGCGCCTCCGGTGGCGCTGGAGTCGAGCAGGAGCCGGCCGGTGGCCGGGGCTTCGCCGCCGCCGATGATCTCGGCGTCGGCCGCGCGTACGACTGCGGTCTCGGGCGTGATGAGCGACATGGTGAGAAGTCCTTCCTGAGGAGTTACAGGGCGCCGTCGAGGGCGGCGGCGACCAGGCGTGCGGCGTAGGCGCGATCCACCGGGTCGCCGGTGATCAGGACGCGGTAGTACAGGGCTCCGGCGAGCTGCTCCAGCAGCGTCATGGGGTCGACGTCGGGGCGGAGCCGGCCCTCGTCGCGGGCTCGTTCGATGAGGCCGCAGGCCAGCGCGTTGCGGCGGGCGTAGACGTCCCGCTCCAGCTCGCCGACGTCGTCGTGGCGCGCGGCGGCGGCGACCAGCTCGGCCACCGTCCCCGCCGAGCGGCTCTCCTGGCCGGGCGGCAGGCCCGCGACCCGCATCCGGTTGAGCCCGGCGGCGACCTTCTCCATGTAGTCGGTGAGGTCGCGCCGGATGTCGCCGGTGTCGGTGATCTCGTCGTGGTCCTGCAGCCTGGCCACGACGGCCAGGGCGAGGTGGTCCTTGGTGGGCCAGCGGCGGTACAGCGTGGTCTTGGCGATGCCGGCCCGCTCGGCCACCTCGTCGGTGGTCAGGCCGCCGTACCCGCGCCGCAGCAGCAGCTCGGTGGCCGCCTGCAGGACGCGTTCGTCGACCTCGGTGTCGCGCGGTCGCCCCCGTGGCCTCATGTGGATCCCTCCATTTCGCTACTGGGGTAGCGAAATTCAAGGTACACCGGGGCCACTCATTTACGCAACCGCAGTTTCGTATATGCCCTCAGGCTGATGACCTTGTGGCCGGCCTTGGCCGGCCGCGGTCGGGTTCGGGCCTGTGTCCGGGGCATCCGGGTACGCGCGGACCCGCGCCGTCGGCTATTCCTCCCGGGCCGGACGGAGTACCCGGCGCACGGCGCCACGCAGCCACTGGTGGGCCCCGTCGGCGGTGTGGCGCGGGTGCCAGGCCATGCCGATTGTCAGTGGTGGCAGCGGCAGCGGGATTTGCAGCAGGCGTAGTCCCAGCGCGTGCGCCGCGTCGCTGAGTGGTGAAGGGGGCTCGCCCGGCAGTGCGGTCGGCACCAGGCAGACCACGTCGCCGACTGCGGCCAGCGCCATCGCCGCCAGATGTCCGGGCAGGACGGCGCTGACCCGCCGGCTGAGCCCTTGCTCGGCCAAGGCCGCGTCCAGCGGGCCGGTGAAGCGTCCCCGGCGGCTGACCGTGACGTGCTCGGCCGCGGCCAGCCTGGCGGGCGTCAGGGTTCCTTCGGCGAGCGGGTGCCCGGCCCTGACGCCGGCCGCCATCCGCAGCGTGACCAGCTCTTCGACCCGGGTCTCCGGGTCGACGTGGTCGATGGCCCCGATCTCCAGATCGATCCGGCCCTCGCGCAGCGCGGGGCCCGCCTCCCACTCCTCGGCCAGCACCCGCAGCGAGACGCCCGGCGCCCGGCGCCGGGCCAGCCCGAGCAGACTCGGCGCCAGCGCCGCGCCGACCAGGTCCGAGGCCTGGACGGTGAAGGTGCGCCGCAATGTGGCGGGATCGATCCCGCCGCTCGGGGCGAGCAGTGCCTCCAGCCGGCGCACCACCGCGGCGGCCTCGTCCCGCAGCGCCTCGGCGCGGGGTGTCGGCACCATCGCCTGTCCTGCCCGCACCAGCAGCGGGTCCTGGAGCACCCGGCGCAGCCGGGCCAGGGTGCGGCTCATCGCCGCGGGGGAGGTGTGCAGCCGCGCGGCGGCACGGGTGACGCTCTGCTCGGTCAGCAGGGCGTCGAGGGCGACGGCGAGGTTGGCGTCGAGGTTCGGGTCTGGGCTGCTCACCGGCATTATTCCGTTTCAGGCAATGATTGGATGCTGAAGTTCCCATTGTGGCAATGCGGTTCGGGTCTGCACGATCAAGGGGTTGTACCGATCCGACATAGACCGCGAGGTTTTCATGATCGTCATTACCGCCCCCACCGGAAACATCGGCAGGCGGCTGCTGTCGCTGCTGGTCGAGGCCGCGCCCGCACGCGGAGAGGAGTTGCGCGTCGTGGTCCGCGATCCTGCCCGGCTCCCCGAGGCCGTGCGCGGACGGGTCGAGGTGGTCACCGGCTCGCACGGTGACGCCGCGACCGTCGAGCGCGCCTTCACCGGGGCCGACGCCGTCTTCTGGCTGGTGCCGCCGGACGCCTCGGCCACGCCCGACGAGGCGTACAGCGGCTTCACCCGCCCGGCAGCGCGGGCGTTCGCCGCCCACGGCGTCGGCCATGTCGTCGGCGTCTCGGCGCTCGGCCGCGGCACGCCGCAGGCCGCCCAGGCCGGGCTGGTCACCGCCTCCCTGGCCATGGACGACCTGATCGCCGGCTCCGGCGTCGCCTACCGCGCGCTGGCCAGCCCGTCCTTCTTCGAGAACCTGCTGGAGGAGGCCGACTCGATCCGCGAGCACGGCGTCTTCACCGACACCGTCGCCGCGGACCGTCCGGCCCCGCTGGTGGCCGTCGCCGACATCGCCGCGACGGCGGCCGGGCTGCTGCTGGACCGCTCATGGACCGGCGTCGGCAGTGTCCCGGTGCTCGGCCCGCAGGACCTGTCGCCCGACGACCTGGCCCGCATCATGACCGAGGAGCTGGGCCGTCCGGTCCGCTACCAGCGCCAGTCGCTCGACGAGCTGCGGTCCACCCTGCTCGGCTACGGCCTCAACGAGGCGTTCGTCGAGGGCATGGTCGACATGAAGCGCGCCAAGGACCAGGGCCTGGACTCGGGCGTCGACCGCTCGCCGCAGGCGGGCCCGGCCACCGGATTCGCGCAGTGGTGCGCGCAGACTCTCAAGCCCGCCGTCCTCGCCACACCGGAGGCAGTCGATGCCCACTGACCGAACCGAGCCGCCGGTCACCGCGTTCATGCTGGTCAAGACAACGCCCGAGTGGCTCGCGATGACCGTGGCCGAACGCGTCCAGGCCTTCACCACCCACGTCGTCCCGGTGATCGAGGCCCGCACCCGCGGCGTCCGCTCCCGCTTCTACGACACGGAGTTCTACTCGGCGCGGGTCACCGACATCTGGGTCTGGGAGGCGGACGACCACGACGCCTACCGGCTGCTGATCGACGCGCTGCGCGAAACCCCCTTCTGGGACCGCTACTTCGACGTTGTGGACCTGCTCGTCGGCACCGAGAACGGCTACGCCCGCACCTACGACCTGGAGCCGGTGGCCACCCTCGCCACCTGACGCTCCTCCCTGACCGGCCGGTGCCGCCACCACCCTGCGCAAGCACCGGCCGGGCTCCGCCGGAACGCATCCGTGACGGCGCTGAGATCTTCATTCGCGAAGATCGGGTTGGTCAGACGGTGAACTCGACCCCCTGGGCCAGCGGCAGCTCGCCGGAGTAGTTGATCGTGTTCGTCGCCCGGCGCATGTAGCCGCGCCAGGCGTCCGAGCCGGACTCGCGCCCGCCGCCGGTCTCCTTCTCGCCGCCGAACGCGCCGCCGATCTCGGCCCCGGAGGTGCCGATGTTCACGTTGACGATCCCGCAGTCGGAGCCCTCGGCCGAGACGAACAGCTCGGCCTCGGCCTGGTCGCGGGTGAAGATGCTGGACGACAGGCCCTGGGGGACCGCGTTGTTGAGCGCGATGGCCTGCTCCAGGGTCTCGTACGGCATGACGTAGAGGATCGGCGCGAATGTCTCCTGGGTCACGATCGGGGTCTGCTCCCCGATCCGGACCAGCGCGGGCTCGGCGTAGAAGGCGTCCGGCGCCTGGTCGGCGAGCCGGCGCCCGCCGCCGGCCACCAGCGTGCCGCCCTGCTCCACGGCGGCCTCCAGCGCGGCGCGCATGGCGGCGTGCGCGCGGCCGTTGATGAGCGGTCCGACCAGGGTGCCCGGCGCCATCGGGTTGCCGATCGGCAGCCGCGCGTAGGCGTCGGTGAGCCGCTCGGCCAGCGCGTCGGCGATGTCGGCGTGGGCGATGACGCGGCGCATGGTCGTGCACCGCTGGCCCGCGGTCCCGGCGGCCGAGAACACGATGCCGCGCGTGGCCAGGCCGAGGTCCGCGGACGGGCACACCACGGCCGCATTGTTGCCGCCGAGCTCCAGCAGCGACCGCCCGAACCTGGCGGCGACCCGCGGCCCCACGGCGCGGCCCATGCGGGTCGAGCCGGTGGCGCTGACCAGGGCGACCCCGGGGTGGTCCACGAGCGCCTCGCCGACCTCGGGGCCGCCGACGAGGACCTGGCTCAGGTACGCGGGCGCGCCGTGCTCGGCGGCGGCCCGGTCGAGCAGGGCCGCGCAGGCCAGGGCGGTCAGCGGCGCCAGCTCCGACGGCTTCCAGACGACCGGGTCGCCGCACACCAGGGCGATGGCCGTGTTCCACGACCAGACGGCCGCCGGGAAGTTGAACGCGCTGATCACGCCGACGACGCCCAGAGGGTGCCAGGTCTCCATGAGCCGGTGACCGGGCCGCTCGGAGCTGATCGTGCGCCCGTACAGCTGGCGGGACAGACCCACCGCGTAGTCGCAGATGTCGATCATCTCCTGGACCTCGCCGAGCGCCTCGGAGGTGATCTTCCCGACCTCCAGGCTGATCAGCGTGGCGAGGTCCGCCTTGTGCGCGTACAGCAGCTCGCCGAGCCGCTTGACCAGCGCGCCCCGGGCCGGCGCGGGCACGGTCCGCCAGGCCAGGAACGCCTGGCTGGCCCGCTCCACGGCGGTGTCGACGGCGCCGGGGTCCACCCAGTCCACGGCGGACAGCATCCCGCCGTTGATCGGTGAGGTGGTCGTGACGCCGCCGCCGAGCGCGTCCACGTCCACACCGCAGCGCTTGGCGGTCTCTCGCGCAGTCGCGGCCAGCTCGTCGGCGCCGGGCAGCGTGGTCACCATCGGGATCTCCTTGTCAGACGATGTTGATCTCGGGCCTGGCCCCGGACAGGGCGAAACGGCCCGCGTCGAAGCCGGTGACGTCCACGAACGGCGTCCGGCCCAGGTAGAGGTCGCGGACCACCTCGCCGACGGCCGGGCTCATCAGGAAGCCATGGCCGGAGAAGCCGGTGGCGTAGATGAACCGCTCGACGCCGGGGGCGGTGCCGATGAGCGCGTTGTGGTCCGGCGTCACCTCGTACAGCCCGGCCCAGCCGGTGGCGATGCCGGTCTCCATCAGCGCCGGGGCGCGGCGGGCCATGGCCTCGCCGAGCCTGGGCAGCCAGGCGTCGGAGCGGTCGAGCTTGAACCCCGGCGTCTCGTCCGGGTCGGACATGCCGAGGAGCAGCCCGGGGCCCTCGCGGTGGAAGTAGAACGTGGTGCCGAAGTCGATGGTGAACGCCATCGGCGGCAGGTCCGCGACCGGCTCGGTGACCAGGATCTGGCGGCGCAGCGGGGCCACCGGCAGGTCGACCCCCGCCCACTCGCCGACCGGCCGCGACCAGGCGCCCGCCGCGCAGATCACCGTGTCGGTCTCGACGCGGCCGCCCTCGGTCCGGACGGCGACGATGCGGCCGTCCACGACCTCGATGCCGGTCGCGGCGCAGTTCGGCAGCAGCCGCGCGCCCAGCCGCCGGGCCGCGCCGGCGTAGCCGAGCACCACGGACTCGGGCGTGCAGTGGCCGTCGGTGGGGGAGTAGGCGGCGGCCAGCAGCCCGTCGGTGTCGATCAGCGGCGACAGCTCCTTGGCCTCCCCGACCGGGATCATCCGGCTGGGGACGCCGAGGTCGTTCTGGATCGCCACGTTCTTCTCGAACTCCGCGACCGACTCGGGGGAGTCGAGCAGGAACAGGTAGCCGGGCTTGTGCAGGTCGATCTCCTGCCCGAAGCGCTCGGCGAAGGTCTCGAACGTCTCCAGGCTGCGTACGGCGAGCTCGATGTTGACCCGGTCGGAGAACTGCGCGCGCACGCCGCCGGCCGCCTTGGAGGTCGAGCCGGAGCCCAGCGGCCCCTTGTCGATGAGGACCACGTCGCGCACGCCGGCCGCGGCCAGCGCGTACGCCGAGCTGACGCCCATGGCGCCGCCTCCGATGATGACCACCGAGGCCCGCGCGGGCAGGTCACGTCCCATTGATCGGCTTCCTTCCTCACGTACCGCATTCAGGATCAGGGATCGGACAGAGCCGGAGGAAGCGGTCAAGCCTCGGCATCTGTGGGTGAGGCGTAAGAAGTTCTTATGCTCCGGGGGAGGTCGTCCTCCAGCCGGGCCGCGGCCAGCCGCAGGGAGCACACGGCGCCGGTCACCGCCGGGTTGGCAGCGGCGGTCCGGTGCACGGCGGCGATGCGCCGGCGGGCCTCGACCCCGTCGAGCCCGGTCGCGACCACGCCCTCGCCGGGCAGGTGCGCCAGCGCCGGGACGAGCGCCACCCCCAGGCCGGAGCGTACGAACCCGTGGATGACGCCGTAGTCGTTGCTGCGGTAGTCGACCTGCGGTTCGTAGCCCGCCCGCGCGCACAGCCGGCGCAGGCAGGAGGCCCCGGAGGTGCCCTCCCGGGTGGAGACCCACGTCTCGTGCTTGAGGTCGTCGAGCGCGACCGCCCCGGCGGCGGCCAGCGAGTGCCCCGCGGGCAGCAGGAGCAGCAGCTCCTCCGCCAGCAGCGGGATCTCCCGCAGGTCGCGCGGCCAGGCGCGGGGCACCAGGTCGTAGCGGTAGACCAGGGCCAGGTCGAGCTCGCCCGCCCGGACCAGCGGGATCAGCTCGTCGGGCTCCCCCTCGTCGAGCAGGGTCTCCACCGCCGGGTGCGTCTGCGCGTACGCGGCCAGCGCGATCGGCAGCAGCCGCTGGCTCGCGGTGGGGAAGCTGCCCAGCCTGAGCCGGCCGATCGTGCCCTCGGACATGCCGCGGACGTCGTCCTCCAGCGCGTCCAGCGCGGCCAGCACCTCGTACGCCCGCAGCACCAGATACCGGGCGGCCGGCGTGGGCGTGATCGTCTGGGCCCCGCGCTCGAACAGCGGCATCCTGACCGCCCGCTCCAGCGCCGCGATCTGCTGCGAGACCGCGGACCCCGTGTAACCGAGCCGCCTGGCCGCGGCGGCGAACGAGCCCGCGTTCAGCACGGCGGTCAGCGTCCGCAGGTGGAGCGGGTTGAGCATAAGCAGACCTTACGGCAGCCGGTCGGCGAGGAGCTGGGCCAGGTGGGTGCCCTGCCGGGCCGACAGATCGGCGATCTGCGTGCGGCAGGAGAACCCGTCGGCGAGCACGGCCGTCCCCGGCGCAGCCTCCCGGATCGCCGGGAGCAACTGGTGCTCGGCCACCGCCACGGACACGTCGTAATGCCCCTTCTCGACGCCGAAGTTGCCCGCCAGCCCGCAGCACCCGCCCAGCCGGGTCACCCGCGCGCCCGCCTCGCGCAGCAGCCGCAGGTCCTGCTCCCAGCCCATGACCGCGTGGTGGTGGCAGTGCGGCTGGGCCACCACCGTCACCCCGTCGAGCGCGGGCGGCCGCCAGCCGGGCGTGCCGGACAGCAGCTCGGCCAGCGTGCGGGTCATGCGCGCCACCGGCCCGGCCACCGCCTCGTCCAGCAGCTCCAGCGCGTCCGAGCGCAGCACGGCCGTGCACGACGGCTCCATCCCCACGATCGGCACGCCCTGCCCGGCGGCCTCGGCCAGCTCGGCGACCGTGCGGCCGAGGATGGCCCGGGCCGCGTCCAGCTGCCCGGTGGAGATCCACGTGAGCGCGCAGCACTGGCGGCGCTCGCTGATCCGCGGGCGGTAGCCGGCGGCCTCCAGCACCTTCACGGTCGCGCGGCCGATCTCCGGCGCGAAATGGTCGGTGAAGGTGTCGACGAACAGCATCACCGGCCTGCCCTCCGCCGGTCGCCGCCGCTCGAACCAGGCCCGGAACGTCTCCCGCGCGAACTCCGGGAGCCCGCGCCGCCGGTCCACCCCGGCCAGCGCCGGCAGCCCCGGCACCCGCATGAGCGCGTTCACCGCCCGCGGCATCCGGCTCGCCAGCCGCGCCCAGCGCGGCAGCCGCCCCAGGGAGTAGTGCGTGAGCGGGCGGACGCGGCCCTTGTAGGTCTGGTGGAGCACCTCGGACTTGTACGCGGCCATGTCGATCCCCGTCGGGCAGTCCGAGGCGCAGCCCTTGCAGGACAGGCAGAGGTCGAGGGCCTCGTGGACCTCGGGAGAGCGCCAGCCGCCGGTGACGCCGGAGCCGTTGATCATCTCCTGGAGCACGCGGGCGCGGCCCCGGGTGGAGTCCTTCTCCTCCCTGGTGGCCAGGTAGGAGGGGCACATCACCCCGCCGGCCGCGGTGTTGTCGGCCCGGCACTTGCCCACGCCCGTGCAGCGGTGCACGGCCTGGCCGAAGTCGCCGCCGTCGTGGCGGTAGGCCAGGGCCAGGCTCTCGCGCACCGGGCGGGCGGCCGGGACGCGCAGGTCGGCGTCGAGGGGGCGGGGCCGTACGAGCACGCCGGGGTTGAGCACGTCGCCCGGGTCGAAGATCGCCTTGACCCCGGCGAACAGGTCGATCGCCGCCTGCGAGTACATGAGCGGCAGCAGCTCGCTCCTGGCCCGGCCGTCGCCGTGCTCGCCGGACAGCGAGCCGCCGTAGCCGGCGACCAGCGTGGCCGCGGCCACCAGGAAGGCCCTGAACTCCTCGCGCCCGCCCGGCCGGTCCAGCGGCACGTCGAGCCGGATGTGCAGGCAGCCGTCGCCGAAGTGCCCGTACGGCAGGCCGGTCAGGCCGTGCCCGGCCAGCAGCGCCTCGAAGTCGCGCAGGTAGCGGCCCAGCATCTCGGGCGGCACGGCGGCGTCCTCCCAGCCCGCGTGGGCCGGACGCCCGGCGGGACTGCGCCCCGACAGGCCCGCGCCGTCCTCGCGGATGCGCCAGAGCGCCGCGGCCTCGGCCGGATCGGTGACGACGAGGGCGTCCTCGCCGCCGGCCGCCACCCGGGCGGCCCGCTCCCGCACCTCGGCCGCGTCGTCGCCCGCGACCTCGACGAACAGCCAGGCGGCGCCGCGCGGCAGCGGCGGCACCGCGCCGGGGCCCCGTCGCAGGCGCACCACGTCGACGATGCGCGCGTCGATGCCCTCGCAGGCCGTCGGCCGGTGCTCCAGCACTCCCGGCGCGGCGTCCCCGGCGGCGGCGATGTCGGCGTAGCCGAGCACGACCAGGGCGCGGTACGCCGGATCGGTCACCAGCCGCACCGTCGCCTCCGTGAGCACCGCCAGCGTGCCCTCGCTGCCGACCAGCAGGCGGGCCACGTCGAACCCGCGCTCCGGCAGCAGGTGCTCCAGCGCGTATCCCGACATCTGCCGCCCGAACCGGCCGAACTCGGTCCTGATCGTGGCGAGGTCGGCCATCGCGAGGTCCCGCAGCGCGGCCGGTATGCCCTGGCCGCTCAGGCCCGGCGCGTCGGAGGCGCCCGGCAGGTCCAACGCGGCCTGGGCGGGCAGGTCGAGCGCGGTCCCGTCGCCGGCCACGGCCTTGAGCCCGGCGATGTTGTCGGACGTGCGGCCGTAGCCGAGCGTCCTGGAGCCGCAGGCGTTGTTACCGATCATGCCGCCGATCGTGCAGCGCGTGTGGGTGGACGGGTCGGGGCCGAACCTGAGCCCGTACGGGGCCGCCGCCCGCTGCAGGGCCGCCGGGACCACGCCCGGCTGCACCACCGCCGTGCGGGCCTCGGCGTCGACCCGCAGCACCTGGTCCATGTGGCGGCTGAAGTCCAGCACCAGGCCGGGGCCGATCGCGTTCCCGGCGACCGACGTGCCGCCACCGCGCGCGGTGAGGGGGATCTCGTGGCGCGCGCACAGCTCGATCGCCGTCGCCACGTCCTCGGCGGACCTGGGCCGGGCCACCAGCAGCGGCGGCACCCGGTAGAGGGAGGCGTCGGAGGAGTGGAGCGCCCGCGACGTGGAGTCGTCCAGCACGTCGGTGACCCCGCGACGGCGGAGGTCGGTCGCGAGAGCGGCTGCGCGGTACATGAGTAGCATGCTACATGCGACCCATGTAGCATGCTACTCGCTTCCGGCGGCGAGGAGAGAAGGCACGATGGTCGACGCGACCGCACTCCGGGCGGCTTTCGCCCGGCGCCTGTCAGCGATGTACGGCACCGAGGTCCCCGCGTACAACACGCTCGTCGACGTCGCGCAGGAGGTGAACCGCGAGGTGCTGGCCCGGATGGGCGCCGGCGCCGAACGCCTCGGCTCCATCGGCCGCGTCACCGCCGAGCGGCACGGCGCGATCCGCGTCGGCACCCCGGCCGAGCTGGCGCAGGTCGCGCGGATCTTCGGCGCGATGGGCATGTACCCCGTCGGCTACTACGACCTGCGCGAGGCGGCCAGCAGCTCCGTGCCCGTCGTCTCCACGGCCTTCCGCCCCGTGGACGAGGCCGAGCTGGCCGCCAACCCCTTCCGCGTGTTCACCTCCATGCTGGTGACGGGCGACCGGCGGTTCTTCGGCGCGGACCTGGAGCGCCGGCTCGGCGAGTTCCTGGGGGCGCGCCGGCTGTTCCCGCCGCGCCTGCTCGACCTGGCCGACCGCGCCGAGGCCGAGGGCGGCCTGGACGACGAGGCGGCCGAGGAGTTCCTGACGCTCGCCACGCGGGCGTTCGAGCTGTCCGCTGAGCCGGTCTCCCGCAGCTGGTACGCCGAGCTCGAACGCGTGTCAGCCGTGGCCGCCGACATCGGCGGAGTGGCCTCCACCCACGTCAACCACCTGACCCCGCGCGTGCTCGACATCGACGCCCTCTACGCCCGCATGAGCGAGCGCGGCATCACCATGATCGACGCCATCCAGGGGCCGCCCCGCTGGGACGGCCCCGACCTCCTGCTGCGCCAGACCTCCTTCCGCGCGCTGGCCGAGCCGCGGCTGTTCAGGGAGGACGACGGGCGGGTCGTCCAGGACGACCTGCGGGTGCGGTTCGGGGAGGTGGAGGCGCGCGGCATCGCCGTGACGCCCGCCGGACGCGCGCTCTACGACGAGCTGTCGGCCGAGCTGGACGCGCTGCTCGCCGGGCAGCGGGTCACCGCGGACGAGCGCAACGCCGCCGGGGCCAAGCTGTGGGCGGACCGGGTGCCGCGCGGCGAGGCCGAGCTGGCCGCGGGCGACCTCGCGTACTTCACCTTCCACGTCCTCGACGCCCGCCCCGGCGGCGCCGCGCCCGCCGACCTCGCGACGCTCCTGGCCGACGGGTGGATCGGCGCCCGGCCCATCGTGTACGAGGACTTCCTGCCGCGCTCGGCCGCCGGCATCTTCCAGTCCAACCTGACCTCCGACGGCGCCAAGGACGTGACGGCGGCGGGCGCGGACTTCGGCCCGGAGGCGCTGGCCGCGGTGCTCGGGCGCCCGCTGCACGACCCCTACGAGCTGTACGCGTCGACCCGGGCGGCCTCGCTGGCCCGCGTCCGCGACGAGCTCGGCCTGGCCCGGGAGATCGCACTGCCCCAGGCTCGCTAACCCGGCTGCGGCTCGTCGATGATGGCCCGATGGCCCGGCTGCGGGTCTTCGGCGATGGCTTGTTAGCCCGGCTGCGGCTCCTCGACGATGGACGCCCACAACGCGTCCACGTCGACCGGCTCGCCCTGGGCCCTGGCCGCCTGCCGGGCCAGGATGAGGCCGGTGTTGGTCAGGTGGGCGCGCATCGCGCGCACCGCGCCCTCGGCGTCCGCCGCCGCGACGGCCGCCACGATCGGCTCGTGCTCCTCGTGCACCTGCCGCAGCGTGCGGGAGCGGTCGTCCGTGGATGTGCCGAGGATGCGCATGGTGTCGCGCAGCCCGCCCACGATCGCGCGGGCCCTGCCGTTGCCCGCCGCGACCAGGAGGCGGTCGTGCAGCGCCTGGTCGAGCTGGAAGAACAGCGCCTCGTCGGCCGCCTCGACCGCCGCCGCCATCTCCTCCATGGTCGCCCGCAGCGCCGCGCCGAGCCCGGCGGCGTCGCCCCTGGCTGCCCGCCGCGCGGCGGGCAGCTCCAGAGCCAGCCGCACCCCGAAGATCTCGACGATCTCCCGGGGATGCGGCAGCACGACGCGGAACCCGCGGTTGCGCTCGACCTGCACCAGCCCCGCCTCGGCCAGGCGCAGCATCGCCTCGCGGACCGGACTCCTGGAGACGTTGAGCTGCTCGGCCACCTGGTAGACGGAGTAGAGCCGGCCGGGGACCATCGCGCCCGTGTGCACCGCCCGGCGCACCTCGGAGATCACCTGCTCGGCCAGCGACCGGCCCGCGTGCGGCAACGGCTGCAGCTTCAGCTCGGCGTGTTCGCGGGTCGGCGGCATGTCGGCATGTTACCCGTACGGGACCGGCGGCGATCATGCGCCGCCCGGCGGGCGTTTCAGCGCCGTTTCAGCGCCGGGCGGCGGGCAGATCGCGTGGCTCCGGCCCCCGGTAGGCGGGCAGCAGCGGGGGCGGTATGGGGCCCTTGATACGCCTGCCCTCGCCGTGCTCCTCCCACGCGTGCGCCAGGACGCCGACCGCGCGTGACAGGACGAACAGGCCCCTGCCCAGCTCGGGCGCGAAGCCGAGCTCGCTGTAGACGATGGCGGTGGCGCCGTCGACGTTCATCGGCACCGGCGCCAGCTGCCGCTCGATCTCCAGCCCGATCCGCAGGTACGCGCCCTCGACCACGCCGTCGCGGACCGCGTCCTCGACCGCCCGCACGAGGGGGTCGCGGCGCGGATCGCGCGGGTGGAAGCGGTGGCCGAACCCGGGGAAGTACCGCTTGGCACCCCGATACCCGTCCAGCACCCCCGAGACCGCGTCCGAGACCGCCCCCGCCAGACCGGCCTCCGTCGGCTCGGTCCCCGCAGGATCGGTCCCCGCAGGCTCGGCTCCCGCCGGGTCTGCGGTGGTTCGCACACGGATGTCGGCCAGCACGGCCATGCACTCCTGACCAGCGCCCCCGTGTACGTCGCCGAGCAGCCCGACGCCCGTGGCCACGGCGGTGTTGAGGCCGACGCCGCAGGTGGCGGCCATGCGGGCGGCGGCGATCGAGGGCGCCTGCGGCCCGTGGTCGACCCCGGACACCAGCGCGGCCTCGAACAGCGCGGACTGCCCGGGAGAGGGCACCTCGCCGCGCAGCATGAGCCAGATCGTGTCGGCGAACGACAGCCGGCCGATGAGCTGCTCGACGGGATAGCCGTGCAGCCGGATGACGCCGGGGGAGATGTCGGATATGGCGGTGGCCCACCATCCGGTCACCTGCTCAGTCGTGGTGCTCATCGAATCTCCTTGGCGTGAAAACCCCGTTCTTAAGGGCAGGGAGGGTACGTGGAATAGTGCGGCGGGATCGAACGTGTGCACGATGCGTGACTGATCGCGTACTGGAATGTGAACTGTGGAGCAGACCGTGAAGCGGGCCTACAAGTACCGCTTCTACCCGACCCCCGAGCAAGCTGAAGAGCTCGCCCGGACGTTCGGCTGCGTCCGCCTCGTCTACAACAAGGCGCTGGAGGAGCGCACCCGCGCGTACACCATCGACGGGCGTCGCGTCTCCTACGGGGAGTCGTCGGCGGCCCTGACCGCATGGAAACGCAGCAGCGACTACGACTTCCTGTCGCAGGTCTCCTCCGTGCCGTTGCAGCAGGCGCTGCGCCACCTCCAGGCCGCGTTCGCGAACTTCTTCGCCAAGCGGGCCGACTACCCTACGTTCAAATCGCGCAAGAAGGCGCGGGCCTCGGCCGAGTACACCCGCTCGGCCTTCCGCTGGCGCGAGGGCCGGCTGTGGCTGGCCAAGATGGACGCGCCACTCGACATTTGCTGGTCGCGTCCGCTGCCGGAGGGCGCCGAACCGTCCACGGTCACCGTTTCCCGGGACGCGGCGGGCCGTTGGTTCGTCTCCCTCCTGACAGAAGAGACGATCACTCCATTCCCGCCGGTGGAGCAGACAGTGGGGATGGATGCGGGCATCACCGCCCTGGCCACACTGTCCCCCGGAGAGAAGATCATCAATCCCCGCCACGAACACCGCGACCGGCGCAAACTGGCCAGGGCTCAGCGGGCGCTCGCCCGCACGGCCAAAGCGAGCGCCAACCGCGCCAAGGCCCGGCTCAAAGTGGCCCGCGTTCACGCCAGGATCGCCGACCGTCGCCGGGATTTCCTGCACAAGCTCACCACTCGACTTGCCCGTGAGAACCAAACGGTCGTGATCGAGGACCTCACCGTCCGCAACATGGTCAAGAACGGCAAACTCGCCCGAGCCATCTCCGACGCCTCGTGGCGGGAGCTGCGGAGCATGCTGGAGTACAAGGCCGCCTGGTATGGCCGGGCCGTGATCGCGGTGGACCGCTGGTTCCCCTCCTCCAGGCTGTGCTCGGCTTGCGGGAGCGTGCAAGACAGGATGCCGCTGAACGTCCGGAAGTGGGCCTGCGCGTGCGGCGCGATCCACGACCGGGACGTCAACGCGGCCCGCAACCTCTTGGCCGCTGGGCTGGCGGACAAGTAAAACGCCTGCGGAGCTGGTGTAAGACCTCAACGAGAGTCCTCTCGGGCGGGCGGCCGGCGGTGAAACAGGAACTTCCATGGGCGACCGTGGGGATCCCTCTCGATTTCGAGAGGAAGGAAGTCAAATGGCTCCTTCCTGGTGCAGGTGGGCGATGTCGGTGTCGGAGTAGCCGAGGGTGCGCAGCACCGCGTCGGTGTGCTCGCCGAGCCTCGGGGGCGGGCCGGCGGGGGCCAGGGGGCGGCCGTCCACGTGGGCGGCACCGCCCAGCAGCACGAGTTCGCCGCCGCCGGAGGCGGGGGAGGGCAGTCGGTGCAGCAGGCCGCGGTGCTCGACCTGCGGCGAGCGCAGCGCCTGCGGGACGGTGACCACCGGCGCGGCGGGCACGCCGGTCGGCAGCAGGATCTCGTCCCACTCGGCCGCCGACCTGGTCTTCAGCGTCTTCTCCAGCTCCTCGCGCAGAGCATCGCGGTGGGCCTTGCGGTCGTCCCTGGTGCGGAAGCGGGGATCGCTCATGAGCTCCGGCCGGCCCAGCACCCGGCAGAGGGTCTCGAACTGCTCCTGCTTGTTGGCGGCGATGTTGAGCTGGCCGTCGGCGGTCTCGAAGGTGCCCGACGGCGCCGACGTACGGTTCTCGTTGGCCATGGCCACCGGCTCCCGCCCGGCGACGAGGTAGTCGGAGACCACCCAGCCCATCCCCGTGAGCGCGGCGTCCAGCATGGACACGTCCAGGTGGGCGCCCTGGCCGGTGCGGAGCTTGCGGTGCAGGGCGGCGGCCACGGCGAAGGCGGCGGTGATGCCCCCGGCGCTGTCGCACACCGGGTAGCCCACCCGTACGGGCGCGGTGTCCGGGGTTCCGGTGACGCTCATGATGCCCGCCAGGCCCTGGATCACCTGGTCGTAGGCGGGGCGCTCGCGCATGGGCCCGGTGGCGCCGAAGCCGGACAGCGCGCAGTAGACCAGGCCGGGGTTGATCTCGCGCAGCCGTTCCCAGCCGAAGCCGAGCTTGTCCAGGACGCCGGGGCGGAAGTTCTCCAGCAGCACGTCGGCCTCGCCCAGCAGCCTGGTGAAGACCTCGCGGCCGGAGGCGTGCTTGAGGTTGACGGTGACCGAGCGCTTGCCCGCGTTCTGCGCCAGGAAGGAGACGCCGAGGTTCTCGCCGCTGAGGCGGGGGTCGGCGCCGAGCTGGCGGGCCAGGTCTCCGGTGCCGGGGATCTCCAGCTTGATCACGTCGGCGCCCATGAGGGCGAGCTGGTAGCCGGCGTACGGGCCGGACAGGACGTTCGTCATGTCGAGCACGCGTACGCCGTCGAGCAGCCGCGGTGATGAGTTGTCGGTCATCGAACCCCTGTCCGTACCGCTATGTGGTCCAAAAATACCGTACAGCGGTTCAGGCGGACGTGTCGATGACCGCGCCGCATGCTTGACACGCCCAGGGAACGGCCATAGCGTCGCCATTGAATTGGACAGCTCCGTCCAAAAAAGCCCGGGGGGAGTGATGCGAGCTCGAGCGGCGGTCCTGCGCGACCCTGGCAGGCCGTTCACCGTCGAGGACGTCTCGCTCGCCGCGCCCGGCCCCGGCGAGGCGCTGGTCCGCGTGGCGGGCGCGGGCATGTGCCACACCGACGTGCTGTTCCGGGGGCTGGCGGAGCTGCCGATGCCGATGGTCTTCGGGCACGAGGGCTCGGGGGTGGTCGAGGCGGTCGGCCCCGGGGTGACCCGCGTGGCGCCCGGCGACCACGTCGTGATGAGCTACGACTCCTGCGGCTGGTGCGGGCGGTGCGTGACCGGCGCGGCCTCGTACTGCGACGAGTTCATGGCGCGCAACCTCAGCGGGGTGCGCGCGGACGGGTCGGCCGGGGCCACCGGGAGCGGCGGCGAGCCGGTCGCGGCCCGCTGGTTCGGCCAGTCCTCCTTCGCCACCCATGCCGTCGCCACCGAGCGCAACCTGGTCACCGTCGACAAGTCGCTGCCGCTGGAGCTGCTCGGACCGCTGGGCTGCGCCCTGCAGACCGGCGCGGGCTCGGTGTTCATCGCCCTCAAGGTCCGCCCGGCCGACGCCATCGCGGTGTTCGGCGCCGGGGCGGTCGGCCTCGCGGCGGTCATGGCCGCCAAGGTCGCGGGCGCCGGCGAGATCGTCGCCGTGGACCTGCACGCTTCCAGGCGCGAGCTGGCCCTGGAGCTCGGCGCCACCCGGGCGCTCGACGGCGCCGACCCCGGCCTCGCCGACGCCGTCGGAGAGGTGGACCACTCCTTCGACACCACCGGCGTGCCGGAGGTGATCCGCACCGCGATCGCCGTGCTGCGCCCCGGCGGGTCGTGCGGCCTGGTCGGCGCGGGCGGCGGCGAGGTCACGCTGCGGCCGACCGCGCTCGCCGGGCGCACCGTCCGCTTCATCCTGGAGGGCGACGCCGTGCCCCAGCAGTTCATCCCCATGCTGATCGGGCTGTGGCGGCAGGGCCGCTTCCCCTTCGACCGGCTGATCCGCACGTACCCGCTGGGCGGCATCAACGACGCCGAACGCGACTCCGCGAGCGGCGCCACGGTCAAGCCCGTCCTGCTGCCGGCCTCATGACGGACTTCGCCATGACCGTCGGCGGCGCCGCGGCGGCCGGCGCCGGCACGTTCGACGTCGTCGACCCGGCCACAGGCGAGGTCTTCGCCCGGGCGCCCGACTGCGGCGCCGACCGGCTCGACCAGGCCATGGCGGCCGCCCGCGCGGCCTTCCCGGCCTGGCGGCGCGACGAGCGGCACCGCCGTGACCTGCTCAGGGAGGCGGCAGGCGCGCTCGAGGCCGCGGCCGGCCGGCTCGCGCCGATCCTCACGGCCGAGCAGGGCAAACCCCTCAAGGACGCCCGGCGCGAGGTCGCCACCGCCGTGACGTGGCTGCGCTACTACGCCGACCTGGACCTGCCCCGCGAGGTGTCGCAGGACGGCTCCGCCGAGGTGATCCGGCGCCCGCTCGGCGTGGTGGCCGCCATCACGCCGTGGAACTTCCCGATCGCCCTGGCCATGTGGAAGATCGCTCCGGCTCTGCGCGCCGGCAACACCATGGTGCTCAAACCCTCCCCGTACACGCCCTTGACCACCCTGGCGATGGGGGAGATGCTTGCGCAGATCCTCCCGCCCGGCGTGCTGAACGTCATCAGCGGCCGCGACCCCCTCGGCGCCCTCATGACCGCCCATCCCGTACCTCGCAAGATCAGCTTCACCGGCTCGACGGCCACCGGCAAGCGCGTCGCCGCGGCCGCCGCCGAGGACCTCAAACGGGTCACCCTGGAGCTCGGCGGCAACGACCCGGCCATCGTCCTCGACGACGCCGACCCCGGGCGGATCGCCGACAGCCTGTTCTGGAGCGCGTTCGCCAACAACGGCCAGGTCTGCCTGGCGGTCAAGCGGGTCTACGCGCCGGAGCGGCTGTACGACGACCTCGTCGAGGCCCTGGCCGTACGGGCCCGGTCGGTGCGGGTGGACGCCGGCACCGCCGACGGCGCCCAGCTCGGCCCGATCAACAACCGCCCGCAGTACGAGCGCGTCGCCGGCCTGGTCGGCGACGCGCTGGAGCACGGCGCGGTGGCCGCGGCCGGCGGCCGGCCGATCGACCGGCCCGGCTACTTCTACCAGCCCACCGTCCTGTCCGGCGCGACGGACGGCACGCGCGTCGTCGACGAGGAGCAGTTCGGCCCGGCGCTGCCCGTCATCGCCTACCGCGACCTCGGCCAGGCCGTCGAGCGCGCCAACGGCACCGCCTACGGGCTGACGGCGTCGGTGTGGTCGCCCGACCTGGACCGGGCCGCGCGGGTGGCGGCCGAGCTGGACTGCGGCCAGGTCTCGATCAACGCCCACGGCCGCGGCGTCCGCCCCGACCTGCCCTTCGGCGGCCACAAGTGGAGCGGCCTCGGCGTCGAGAACGGCCCTTGGGGCCTGTACGGCTACACCGAGCTCCAAGTCCTGATAGGGAATCAATCATGAACATGACCATCGAGCAGGCGGGGCTCATGCTGGCCGACCCCCTCGCCTACGCCGACGAGCCGCGGCTGCACCAGGCGCTCACCCTGCTGCGCCGGGAGGCCCCGGTCCATCTCGTGGAGGCGCCCGAGTACACGCCCTTCTACGCCGTCACCCGGCACGCCGACATCATGCGGGTCGAACGCGACAACGCCCTCTGGCTCAGCGCGCCGCGCCCGGTCCTGGGCAAGAAGGCGTTCGAGGAGCACGCCAGGCAGCAGGCGGCGCAGGGCATCCAGTTGAAGACGCTGGTCCACATGGACGACCCCGACCACCGGGTGGTCCGGGCGATCGGCGCCGACTGGTTCCGCCCCAAGGCCATGCGCGCCATGGAGAGCCGGATCCAGGAGCTCGCCCGCCGCTACGTGGACCGGCTGGCCGAGTACGGCGGCGAATGCGACTTCGCCACCCAGGTCGCGGTGCACTACCCGCTGTACGTGATCCTCTCCCTGCTCGGGCTGCCCGAATCCGACTTCCCCCGCATGCTCAAGCTCACCCAGGAGCTGTTCGGCGGCGCGGACGCGGAGACCAGGCGCGGGGACACCGCCGAGGACCAGTTCGCGGTGCTGCTCGACTTCTTCGCCTACTTCCAGCAGCTCACCGCCGCCCGCCGCGCCCACCCCACCGAGGACCTCGCCTCCGCCATCGCCAACGCCCAGGTGGACGGCAAGCCGCTCAACGACATGGAGACGGCCTCCTACTACGTCATCATCGCCTCCGCCGGCCACGACACCACCAGCTCCACCGTCGCCGGCGGCCTGCACGCCCTCATCGAACACCCCGACCAGTTGGCCCGGCTGCGCGAGGACCCCGGCCTGCTGCCGTTCGCGGTCGACGAGATGATCCGCTGGGTCACCCCGGTCAAGGAGTTCATGCGCACGGCCTCGGCCGACACCAGCCTCAACGGCGTGGACATCAAGGCGGGCGAGTCGGTGCTGCTGTCCTACCCGTCGGCCAACCGCGACGAGGAGGTGTTCACCGACCCGTTCGCCTTCGACGCCGGCCGCGACCCCAACCGCCACCTGGCCTTCGGGTTCGGCGTGCACTACTGCCTCGGCGCGGCGCTGGCCCGGATGGAGCTGAAGGCCCTGTTCGCCGAGCTGCTGCCGCGCCTGGAGAGCGTCGAGCTCGCCGGCCGGCCGGAATGGAGCGCCACGACCTTCGTCGGGGGCATCAAGCACCTGCCCATCCGGTACAAGCTCCGCCGCTGATCAAGACATGAGGAAGTCGGGCCTGGCCCGGCGCCACTCCGGGGTGTCCAGCGCGTTGAGCGCCGCGACGATCCGTTTCTCCTCGTAGACGAAGTGCGTCTCCATCAGCGCGGCGAGGCTGTCCAGCTCGCCGCGCACCAGGACCGGGTCGTGGTCCCGGCCGAGGCCGTCGAGGAGCGCTTGTAACCGCCGCAGGGAATCGTCCACCAGCCGGTGGTCGCGGCGCAGCTCCTCCAGCACCGGTCGCAGCTCGGGGAAGCTCCGGGCGAGCTCGGGGAAGGCGCCGCCGTCCTCGCCGGTGTGGTGCCGCTCCAGCGCGGAGCAGAAGGTCAGGCAGTGGGTACGCAGGTCGCGGGGGAGCGCGCCGCCCGCGAGATAGGCCTCGACGTCCTCGCGCAGCGCGTCGAGCTGCTCGCGGAGCCAGAGGTGCACGTCGATCAACTGGTTGCCGAACGCCTCCAGGCGTCCGTCGGGTGTTTCCATGGTCGTCCCATGTTTCGGCGCCTCCATGCCCTCGGCGATCTGTTTGCCGGGTGCACCGCGACGCTGGGACGTACCCCATCATCGTTCCGGCGATCGGTCAAATAGGGTGAAGTTCGTGGAACCTGGGACTCCTGACCGCCGAGGCGCCGGACGATACCTGTGGTGGCTGGTCAGGAGTCAGCCCGGCCGCATCGCCGTCGGCGCGTTGCTGGGCTCCGCCTGGATGGTCTGCCTGACGCTGCCGCCGTACTTCCTGTCCCGCGCCATCGACGACGGCCTGGCTCCGGGAGACAAGCCCGCGCTGGCCGGCTGGACCGCCGCCGTGCTCGGCGTCGGCGTCCTGAACGCCTGGCTGGCCATCATGCGCCATCGCACGATGACCAGGGTCCGGATGGACGCATCGTTCCGCACCGTACAGGTGGTGGTGCTGCACGCGACGCGGCTGGGCGCGGCGCTCCCGCGCAAGGTCACGGCCGGGGAGGTGGTGACGATCGGGTTCGGCGACGCCGGCCTGATCGCCCACGCGCTGACCATCACCGGCCCCGGCGTCGGCGCGGTGCTCGCCTATGTCGTCGTGGCCGGGCTGCTGCTGGCCGTCTCGCCGCTGCTGGCCGCGGTGGTGCTGCTGGGCGTGCCGTTGCTGGTCATGCTGGTCGGGCCGCTCCTGGGACGGCTGCGCGGCGCCGAGACGGCGTACCGGCTGCGGCAGGGCGAGCTCGCCGCCCGGTTCGGGGACATCGCCGGAGGGCTGCGGGTCCTGAACGGCATCGGCGGCAAGGACGTGTACGCCGAGCGCTACCGGCGCGGCTCCCAGGAGCTCCGGGAGAAGGGCTACCAGGTGGGCGCGGTCACCAGCTGGATCCACGCTCTCGGGGTCGGCCTGCCCACGGTGTTCCTCGGCGCCGTGACGTGGCTGGCGGCCCGGATGGCCGCGCAGGGCGACATCACCACCGGCGAGCTGGTCGCGGTGTACGGGTACGCCGGCGTGCTGGTGGTGCCGGTCACGAACCTCATCGAGACCGGCTACGGCTTCAGCCGCGGCCTCGTGGCCGCCCGCCGGGTCATCCACTTCCTCACCCTCGAACCGGACGTCACCGGCGGCGACGCGGATCCGCCCGCGTCGCCCGCGCCGCTGCGCGACCCGGCCTCCGGCGTCGAGATCGCGCCGGGGATGCTGACCGCGCTGGTCAGCGCCCGGCCGGGGGACTCGGCCGCGGTGCTCGACCGGTTGGGCGGGTTCACCGCGTCGGCCGCGACCTGGGGCGGGATCCGGCTCGACACCATCGACCCGGTACGGGTCCGCGAGCGGATCCTGCTGGCCGACAACGAGGCGGACCTGTTCGCCGGCATGCTGCGGGACGTCGTCGCCGGCCGGCACGACCCCGGCGACGAGGCCGTGGGCCGGGCGGTCCACGCGGCCATGGCCGAGGACATCGTCCGGGGGCTGCCGCACGGGCTGGACTCCGCCGTCGACCCCCAGGCCCGCAACCTGTCCGGCGGGCAGCGCCAGCGCGTCCGCCTGGCCCGGGCCCTGCTGGCCGACCCGGAGATCCTGCTGGCGGCCGAGCCCACCTCCGCCGTGGACGCCCACACCGAGGCGACCATCGCCGCCCGGCTGCGCGAGGCGCGAAGGGGCCGTACCACGGCGGTCACCACGACCTCGCCGCTGCTGCTGGACCGGGCGGACACGGTGTACTACCTCGTGGACGGCTCGGTCGCGGCGGCCGGCGAGCATCGCGACCTGCTGCACGAGCACCCGGGCTACCGCCTGCTGGTGTCACGCGACGACGAGCCCAGCACACCGCCCGAGCGGGCCGCCCGATGACCGGATCCCCGCCCGAGGAGGCCGCGCGATGACCGAGCCGCAGCCCGTCGCCCAGCCGGCCCGTGCGATGACCGGGGCCCTGCCGGTCGCCGAGCCGGCCCGGGTGCGGCGGGCGGCGCTGCGCCTGATCCGCCTGGATGGCCGCGCCTTCGCCGCCATGATCGCCCTCAACGCCCTGGCCGCCGTCGCGGGGCTGGCCGGGCCGTGGCTGCTCGGCCGGATCGTCGACGCGGTCAAGTCCGGTGCCGGGGCCGCCGCCGTGGACCGGCTGGCCCTGGCCATCCTGGCCGCCGCCCTGGTCCAGCTCGTCCTGTCCCGCTACGCGGGCCACGTCGGCCACCGCTTCGGCGAGCGCACCCTGGCGCGCATCCGCGAGCGGTTCACCGAACGCGCCCTCGACCTGCCCGTCTCGGTGGTCGAGCGGGCCGGCACGGGCGACCTGACCACCCGGGGGACGACCGACGTGGCCGCGCTCGGCGCCACGCTGCGCGACGCCGGGCCGGACGTCCTCATCGCCGCGGTCCAGGCGGCGTTCATCCTGGCCGCGGTCTTCGTGCTCGATCCGCTGCTGGGCGCCTGCGGGGTGCTCGGCCTGCTGGGCATCTGGTTCGCCGCCCGCTGGTATCTGCGCCGCGCGATCCCGGCGTACCTGGCCGAGGGTGAGGCCAACTCCGCGCTGGCCGAGCAGCTCGCCGCCACCACCGCCGGCGCCCGCACCGTCGCGGCGCTGCGCCTCGAACACCGCCGCATCACGGCCTGTCAGGCGGCGATCGGCGAGTGCCGCCGGACCCGCGTCCGGACCCTGTTCCTGCGCAGCGTCCTCTTCCCCGTCGTGGACGTCTCGTACGCGATCCCGGTGGCCGGCGTGCTGCTGGTCGGCGGCCTCATGGCGAACGGCTCCATGACCCTCGGAACGGTCGTCGCCGCCGCCCTCTACCTCCGCCAGCTCGGCCAGCCCCTGGACACGATCCTCCTGCACCTGGAGGGCATGCAGAGCAGCGGCGCCTCGTTCGCCAGGGTCGAGGGCCTCGCCCTGGTCCCGCGGCCGGCGCCGGCCACCGGGCCGGAGCTCGTACCGGACGGCGACCGGCTCGTGGCCGCCGGCGTGCACTACGCCTACGACGGCGGCCCCGACGTCCTGCGCGGGGTGGACCTGACCGTCCGCCCCGGCGAGCGGCTGGCGATCGTCGGGCCCTCGGGCGCGGGCAAGACCACGCTGGGCAGGCTGCTGGCGGGCGTGGACGCCCCGCGCACCGGCACGGTCACCGTCGGCGGCGTTCCCGTCGTCGCCCTCGACCCCGGCCGCCTGCGCGAACGCGTCGTCCTGGTCACCCAGGAACACCACGTGTTCCTCGGCACGGTACGCGACAACCTGCGCATCGCCGCCCCTTCCGCCACCGACGCCGAGCTGCGCGCGGCCCTCGCCACCGTCGGCGCCGACTGGATCGACGACCTCCCGGACGGCCTCGGCGCCGATCTCGGCCCCGGGGGCCACCGGCCCGACGGCGCGCAGGCCCAGCAGCTGGCCCTGGCCCGCGTCGTACTGGCCGACCCCCACACGCTGATCCTCGACGAGGCCACCGCGCTGCTGGACCCGAGGACCGCCCGCCACACCGAGCGCGCCCTGGCCGCCGTGCTGGACGGCCGTACCGTCATCGCCATCGCCCACCGCCTCCAGACGGCCCACGACGCCGACCGGGTGGCGGTCATGCAGGAGGGCCGCCTCACCGAGCTCGGCACGCACCACGACCTCGTCGCGGCCGGGGGCCCGTACGCCGAGCTCTGGCGCTCATGGCACGGGGAGTGAACGCTCAGTGGCCCTGGTGGTACTGGTGCGTCACCGCATGGCCCTTGCCCCGTGAGATGAGCCACTTGTTCACCGGCGTGGTCAGCACGAACGCCACCAGCAGCGAACCGGCCAGCGCCACCCAGAACAGCCAGTTCGACAGGCCCGCGTCCATCGCGCCGGGCACGAGCAGCATCACCGCGTTGTCCAGGATCTCCATCATCGCGATGGAGATGGTGTCGGCGGCCAGCGCCACCCTCAGCGCGGTGCGGAAGTCGACACCGGCCCGCAGCACGCCCCGCATGGTCAGCGCGTAGCCGAACACGAAGGCCAGCGCGACGGACAACACCACGGTGGTCAGGTTGGACAGGCCGGCGGCGGTGCCGATGATCATGCCCAGCACCTCGCCGATGGCGCAACCGGTCAGGCAGTGCAGGGTCGCCTGCGCGGCCATTCCCCACGTGGCCGCGGGCGGGGCCTCATGGTGTGCGTGGTGGTGCTCGCTGTGATCCATACGATGCTCCTTAGTAGAGGGGAGACACATTGTAGGGGTATGGGGTATATCGCTAATCGGGGGCGGGGCGTGGATAAGCTTGCGGCTCCTTGGCGACATATCGCGCTAAATCCGTATTCGAGGAGAATCTTGAGCCCTACCCAGCCACCCGCCGCCCACCGCTTCCCGGCGGTCCCGCTCGCCGGAGGCGTCCGGTGACCGGCGCGCGGCTGATCGAGCGCGTACGCGGGCTGGCCGCGTCCGGCGAGCGCGTCGTGGTGGGCATCGCGGGATGCCCGGGCGCGGGCAAGTCCACGCTGGCCGGCTGGCTGGCCGAGAACCTCACCTCCGCCGGGCTGCCGGCGGTTTGGGTGCCGATGGACGGCTTCCACCTGGCCGACGTCGAGCTCGAACGCCTCGGGCGGCTGCGCCGCAAGGGCGCCATGGACACCTTCGACGCCCACGGCTACCTGGCGCTGCTCCACCGCCTCCGCGCCGAGACCGGCACCGTCGTCTACGCCCCGTCCTTCGACCGCGAGATCGAGCAGCCGATCGCCGGCGCCATCCCGGTGCCGCCGGCCGCGCGGGTCGTGGTCAGCGAGGGCAACTACCTCCTCGCCGACGACGAGGCGTGGCGGCGCGTGCGGGGGGCCATGACCGAGGTCTGGTACGCCGAGATCGACGACCGCGTCCGCCTGGACCGGCTCACGAGGCGGCACGTCCAGTTCGGCAAGACCCCCTCCCAGGCCGCCCGCTGGGTCGCCGAGGTCGACGAGCCCAACGCCGCCGCCATCCGCACCACCCGCGACCGGGCCGACCTCCTGGTAGATCTCGCTACCCTGTCACCGTCCCCGCGCCCCTGAACCGCCCGCAGGCCGCCCCCGGCGCGCAGGACCGGCGACCTGGCACCGGTGCTGAAGGCCGTGCGGCGGGTGCGGTCCGTGCCAGGTCGGCCTGGCGTTGATCGGAGATTTAGGGCGCGGTCCTCTGGCTTCAGCCAAGGGGGTCAGCCCTTCTGCCGAATCTTTTGAGCGGTAGAGAGATCAACTCCGTATATTGATCCGGGCGGCTGTGACCTTGTGTCAACAGCTACGCACGAACGGCAATGCCGCCTTCCGGTGCGCTTTTCACGTGGTGTGGTGCCCCAAGTGCCGCAGGCGGGCGCTGGGCGGACGGATCGAGACGCGACTGAAAGAGCTGATCCGCGAGGTGATCGAGGAGAAGGGGGCATGTCCGGTGGAGATGGAGGTCATGCCCGACCACGTTCACCTGCTGGTCGAGGTGGATCCGCAGTTCGGGATTCACAAGCTGGTCAAGGCCATCATGAGCCGTTCCTCTCGTGTCCTGCGTCTGAAGTTCCCGAGCTTGGCGTCGGAACTTCCGATGCTGTGGACCAACTCCTCCTTTGTGGCCACCGTGGGCGGGGCACCTTGGGATGTGGTCAAGCGGTACGTCGAGAACCAGGAGAACCGGTGATCGCGGATGCTGACCGGACGTAAGTACCGCCTGGACCTGGCCCCCGGCCAGGCAGAGTTCGCCGAGCGGATCGGCGGCGCTTGCCGCAGTGCGTGGAACACGGCGCTGGAGCAGCGCCGCACCTACCGCCGTCGGGACGCGTGGATCGGTTACCACGAACAGGCTCGTCAACTGGCTGAGGCCAAGGGCGAGTTCGCGTGGCTGGCAGAGGTGCCCGGCCATTGCCTTCAGCAGACGCTCATCGACCTGGACCAGGCCTGTTCCCGGCACGGGACCTGGAAGGTCCGCTGGAAGTCCAAGGCCAGGACGCGGCCGTCGTTCCGGTTCCCCGAGGGCGCCAAGATCGCCATCGAGCGGCTCAACCGGCGCTGGGCACGGGCCAAACTCCCCAAGCTCGGCTGGGTCCGCTGCCGCATCACCCGCCCGCTCGGCGGCACGGTCAAGAACGCCACCGTCAGCCGGGACGGCACGCACTGGTATGTCAGTTTCCTCGTCGAGGACGGCGTGGTCACGCCGGAGCGGCATGCCAATCCGGGTAGCGCCGTTGGTATCGACCGGGGCGTGGCCAAGGTCGTCACCCGCTCGGACGGCATCTTCCACCACCAGGTCTTCGCCCGCGAGCGGGAGGTCGAACACGCCGCCACGCTCCAGCGTCGCCTGGCCCGCACGCAGAAGGGCTCGGCCCGGCGCAAGCACGCCGCCGCCAAGCTCGGCAAGGCGCTGGCGAAGGTGCGGCGTCGCCGCGCTGACTTCGCCGCCAAGACCGCCCACGCTCTGGCCGTCGGCTTCGAGCTGATCGTGTTCGAGGCCCTGGCGACCAAGAGCATGACCGCCGGGGTGGCACCCAGGCCGGACCCCGGACAGCCGGGCGCGTTCCTGCCCAACGGGGCCGCGAGCAAGTCCGGTCTGAACCGGTCCATCCTGGACAAGGGCTGGCACCGGATCGAGTTGGCCACCCGTAGCAAGGCCCGTTACACGGGCGCCCGCGTGATCACTGTCCATCCGGCGTACACCAGTCAGACGTGCAACGTGTGCACGGTGGTGGATCGGAAGTCCCGCGAGAGCCAAGCGGTCTTCCGGTGTACCTCGTGCGGCCACGCCGAGCATGCCGACGTGAACGCCGCCAAGAACATCCTCACCGCCGGGAGGGCGGAGTTCGTGCAGCCCAGACCGGATGTACGAGCTGGGGCGCGCAAACCACGCGACCGCGTGGGCCGAAAGGCCAACCGCCAAGCAACAGCGACCCAGGCCACCGCGCAGACGGAGCCCGAGCTGGCTGAAATCCCCCGATTTTAGTTCGTGGGGAGCACTTCAACAGCCCCACCAGGAACCCTTTGACCCTGTGGGCGAAGACAGGCGGCATAGCCGCGAACTCCGGCGACTACGAATACAGCCCCGCCACGATCTTGCTCTCCGGCACGCGGGTCAGAGCTCGCCGAGGCGGCGGGTGAGGAAGCGGCGCTCGGCCTCCGTCGTGGCCAGGTCGAGCGCCCTCCGGTACGCCGCCCGCGCCCCCGCGGTGTCGTCCAGGCGACGCAGCAACTCGGCCCGGGTGGAGTGGAAGTACCGGTAGCCGTCGAGACCGAGCCCGTCCACGATCGCCAGCGCCGCCCGCGGCCCGTCGACCTCGGCGACCGCCACCGCGCGGTTGAGCTCGACCACGGCCGAGCCCGTCAGCTCCCGCAGCCGGTCATAGAGCGCGGCGACGGCCCGCCAGTCGATCCGCTCCTCGGTCTGCAGCGCCGCGATGGCCGCCTGCACCACGTAGGCGCCGCGGGCCCCGAGCGCGAGGGCGCGGTCGAGCAGCGCCTGCCCCTCCTCGATCTGAGCCGCGTCCCACAGGCGGCGATCCTGCTCGTGCAGCAGGACGATCTCGCCGTCGCGGACCCGGGCGGCGCGCCGCGAGTCGTGCAGCAGCATCAGCGCCAGCAGTCCGGCGGCCTCGGGCTCGCCGGGCACGAGCTCGACCAGGATCCGGGCCAGCCGGACGGCCTCGGCCGCCAGATCGGCCCGGCCGTCGCCGTACCCCTGGTTGAAGATGAGGTAGAGCACGGAGAGCACCGCCTCCAGGCGGGCGGGCAGCAGGTGCTCCCGGGGGATCCCGAACGGGATCCCGGCCGCGCGGATCTTGTCGCGCGCCCGGGAGAGCCGCCGCTTCATCGTCTCGTCGCTCACCAGGAACGCCCGGGCGATCTCCGGGGTGGACAGGCCGCCCAGGGCCCGCAGGGTGAGCGCGACCTGGGCCTCGTCCGCCAGGGCCGGATGGCAGCACAGGAAGAACAGTTCGAGCCGTTCGTCGGGGACCGCCGACTCGTCCATCGTCATCTCCTCGCCCGGCTCCGGCCGGTCCAGCAGTCGGAGCTTGTCCGCATACGTACGGTCCCGGCGAAGGCGGTCGATCGCCCGGCGGCGTCCGGTCACCACGAGCCAGGCCCCGGGATTGTCCGGGACCCCGTCGCGGGCCCAGCGCTCGGCCGCGACGGCGAACGCCTCCTGAGCGGCCTCCTCGGCCACGTCGACGTCGCCGGTGTAGCTCACCAGGGCGGCGAACACGCGGGCCCACTGGTCGCGGAAGATCTCCTCGAGCACCGGCTACCGCTCCACCAGCGGCCGCACCTCGACCGATCCGCCGAGGCGGGCGGCGGGGACGCGGGCGGCCAGCTCCAGCGCGTCGTCGAGGTCGTCCGCCTCGACGATGTAGAACCCGCCGAAGATCTCCTTGGTGTCGGCGAACGGCCCGTCGGTCATCAGCGTCCGGCCGCCCTGGACCCGGACGGTGGTCGCGGTCTCGGCCGGTTGGAGCCGCTCGCCCGAGATCATGCGCTCGTCCTGCATCAGCGCGACGTACTCGGCGGTGATGGCGGCGCGCTCGTCGGCGGTGAGCCCGTCGTACGCTCCGGGCCGCTCGTTGATCAGCAGTGCGTATCTCACGGTGGTCTCCTTCACGCCGCCGCGTCGCGGCCGTAGACGAGGCGGACGGCCTGACCCATGCGTTCGGCGGACTCCAGAGCCAGGCCGAGGGGCCGGTCATCCTGATCGAACAGGCGGTGTCCCCGGCCCAGCACGGTCGGGAACACCAGCAGCCGATATTCGTCGACCAGGTCATGCGCCCGCAGCGCGGCGACGACGCTGCCGCTGCCGGCGACCACGATATCCCGTTCCCGCCTGCGCCCGGCCACCTCCTCGATCAGGTCGCCCCGCAGGAGGGAGGAGTTGCTCCACCCCTCGACGCCGTCCGACGAGCGCGAGGCGACGAGCTTGGGGATGGCGTTCATCTTCCGGGAGAACTCGTCGTCCCTGCCGGGCCAGATGCGGGAGAAGCGCTGCCAGGTGGCGCGGCCCAGCAGCATGGCCCCGGTGTCCAGCACCTCGCCGAGCGCGAACTTATCGCCGGCCACCGACTCGGGCCCGTACCGGAAGGCCCAGCCTCCCCACGGCGTCCCGTCCGCCCCGTCCGGGTCCTCGATGACCATGTCGAGGGAGACGAACTCGATGACGATCAGCTTGCCCATGTCCTTGAACCTTCCTCGTAGCCGGTTGCTCGGCAGGAGGACGGACGGGTCGGGCCCGGGGGGACAGGCCGTCGATGTGACCCTGGTCACATCCGAAGCGGCCTTTACTCGTGAGCGGCTGCCCACATGTTTAAGCACACGGTAACGTGTCAACTACTGTGCGTATAGAATGCCTGGTTGGACGGTCAAGGTTTCGCACCGGTTCCCCCCGATCCGGGGCACCCCTCCATGCCCCGGGGCCGGTGCGGGCGCGCCCGGCCGCTCCAGCGCTGACGGTGAAAGGTTCGGTGAAACTCCGTCATGCACATCGAGCACGAAGACCACGTCTACGGCCTCCCGATCCCGCACGGCCATGCCGTCGGCGACGGCTTCGTCACCGTGCCGGCCCAGGCCGCCGGCCCCGGCCAGCTCACGCTGCTGACCCCCACCGCCGTGCACCACCAGGTCTTCACCGTGGTCCGGTTGCGGGCCGGCTACGACCTGGCCGAGGTGGACGCGTTCCTGTCCACCGTGGAGACCACGATCAGCCTGCTCTGGCAGGACAACGCCCACCTACGGGAGCGTCTCGCCGCCGCCACCCCCGCCCCGGCCGACATGCTGGCCGCCGCGGAGGAGAGCGCGCGGGAGACCGTCGAGGTCGCCCGGCACGAGGCTCGGCAGACCGTCGAGGCCGCCCGGGAGGAGGCGCGGGAGACCGTCGAAGCCGCCAGGCAGGAGGCGCGCCACATGCTGACCGAGGCCCGCGCCGGCGCCGAACGGGTGCGGCTCGATGCCGCCGCCGCGGCCGAGGCGCTGACCAGGACCGCCCGCCTGGCCTATCAGGAGGCCATCGAGGAGCAGTTCAACGAATTCGACGCCGTCCTCGCCGACCACGGCAGGCAACTGCAGGACAGCCTGCACACCCAGCTCGGCCGGTTGCGCACGGTCCTGGAGGACGTCGCGACGCCCGGCCACGGCACGCACACCGGCCCTCTCGCGGCTCAGTGATCGATCACCGCACACCAGCCAGAAAGGCCGTCACATGTTCTTGCCGCTCGGGGGGTCAGTACTGCCGTTGCCGGCGCGCGACGCGGCCATGGGCGCCGCCATGCCGGTCTGGACGGTGTGGGCCGCCGTGGGCCTGGTGGCCCTGTCCACGCTGGCCGGCGCCCACCTGGCGCAGCGCAAGGCCGACAGGATCAGCGTCTGGCTGGCCGTCGCCTCGGCGCTCATGCTCATCACCGCACTGACCGACGTGATGCCCGATGCCTGGCGGGAGGCCGTGGCGACCCATGTGCCCGTGTGGCTGGTGGCGCTGGCCGGGCTGTTCGGGTACGTCGTCATCACGCACTTCACCCGCCACGGGTGCGCCCACCAGCACGACGTGGGCCGGCGTGCCCGGCACGCCCCCGGCATGCACCGGCGGGTCGAGCAGGCCGTCAGTGCCGCCGTGTACGGGGGAGTGGGCACCGCCGTCGCGCTGAGCCTGCACCGCATGATCGAGGGCGCCACCCTGGTGCTGGCCGCCTCGATCATCGTCGTGGCCGCGCTCATGATCCACTCGGCCGGTGAAGGGGTGGCCCTGACGGCCATGCTCGACCTGGCCCGCAAGCCGCTGGCTCCCTGGCTGGCGCTGGCCTGCCTCAGCCCGGCGGCCGGCGTCGTGCTGGCCAGCGTGGCGCCGCTGCCGCCGCAGAGCGTGCCGATCCTGCTGGGCGTGCTCACCGGCGTGCTGCTGCGTACCGCGATGGTCGGGCTGCAGATGGCCCGCGCCAGCGGCCGGCTGCCGCGCCGCCAGGTCGTCGTGGTGGCGACCGGCGTGCTGGCCGTGGGCGGCCTGCTGGTCACCGCCCAGACCATGCTCCCCGGCGCGCTCCCCGCCCCGGCCGTCCCGGTCGCCGCCGCCCGCCTGGGCGCGCCGCCCACCCCGCAGCCGCACCCGCCGTCCCCGAGGCCCAAGCCGACGACCGGACCCGAACCGATGACGGCCGGCGAGCTGCGCACCGCCGTCGCGGCCGGGCGGCTCGGCCTGGAGGCCCTGCTGTCGCGCACCGACCTGGCCACCATCGGGGCCGACGTGGAGACGGTGCTGCGGGCCCTGCCCGGGCGCAGCGCCACCGAGATCACCCGCGTGCTGCGCAGGGGCAGGATCCTCAGCGGCGCCAGCATCGGGGACCTCACCCTGCGCCAGCGCCACTACCTCCTCCTCGCCCTCGGCGCCATCCCGGCGAGCCCGGCAGGATGAGCCGCAGCGCCTATCAGGGGGCCTATCAGGGGGCCCGGCCGGTGAGGTAGCGCTGCAGCGTCGGCGCCACCCAGGCGATGAGCTCGTCGGGAGAGGACGAGACCAGCGCGTCCACCCGTACGGCGTAGCGGGTGATGGCCAGCCCCACGAGCTGGCCGGCCGCGAGCGCCGCGCGCAGCTCGGGCTGGTCCACGCCGAGCTTCCTGGTGACCTTGCCGAGCATGTCGTTGGCGAGGAACTCCCTGATCAGGGCGGCCGCGTGCGCGTTCGTGGCGGCCGAGCGCATCAGGCCCAGCACCGGGCCGGGCCGGTCCACCGCGCCGAGCAGGCCGAGGACGTATCCGGCCAGCCGCTCCCCGAGCTTGCCGCGGGGCCCGTCCAGCAGCATGGCCACGGCCTGCTCGGGCTGGAACACCGACGTCACGACCGCGCTGAACAGCTGCTCCTTGCCGCCGAAGAACCGGCGCACGAGCGCCGGGTCCACGCCGGCGTCCGCGGCCACCTGGCGCATGCTGGTGGCCTCGTAGCCGCCTGAGCTGAAGGCCCTGGCCGCCGCGGCGACGATCTCTTCCCTGGTGGTCGAGGCTCCCGGCCGCCGCCCGGTCCTGCCTGTGCGTTCCTCCACGGCCGCCAAGTTATATCCCCGTACAGGGACTTGCTACCCCTATAATCAGATGCTGACGGTTACCGTGCTCTGCTAGCGTCAGCATCGTGACGGCAGTCGAGTTCCCGATCCTCGGGACGGAACCTCTCGCGGTGGAGCTGGCCAACACGCTGTACGGCGCGGGGGAGGCGCGGATCGACTTCCTGCCGGACGCCCGGCGGGTCGGCGAGTGGTTCGCCCAGGTCTCCGAACGCCATGGGGTCGCGGTCCCGATGGGTCCGCACGCGGCCCGGGTGCGGATGTTGCGCGACTGCGTGCACGCCCTGCTGTCGGCCGCCGTCGAGGGGCGCGTTCCCGACGCGGCGCCGGTCCGGCGGGTCAACGACTTCACGGCGGCGGCGCCGACGTACCTGTGGCTCGACTGGAGCGGCGGCGCGCCGGCCTCGCGCTGGGCCGACACCGTCACCGGCCCGGCCGCCGTGCTCGGGAGCATCGCCACCTGCTGCGTCGAGCTGCTGACCGGCCCCCAGGCGGATCGGGTACGCCGCTGCCAGGGCCCCGGCTGCTCGCTGTTCTTCGTCCAGAACCACCCCCGCCGGCGCTGGTGCCACCCCTCGTGCGGTCACCGCGACCGCCAGGCCCGCTACTACCGCCGGCAGCACACCCCAGGAGCGTCCTGATGATCACATGGCGTCGGCTCGGCCAGGAGGACTTCCCCCTGCTGCGTACGTGGCTGGAGCAGCCGCACGTGGCGCTGTGGTGGAACCACGAGACCTCGATGGAGGCGGTGACCCGCGACTTCGGCCCCGCCGCCCGCGGGGAGGAGCCGTCGGAGGACCTGCTCGTGTTCCTCGACGGCCGGCCGCTCGGCCTGGTCCAGCGGTCGCGGTACGCGGACTACCCCGACTACCTGGCCGAACTGGCGACGATCACCCCCGTCCCCGACGGCGCGGTGAGCATCGACTACCTGATCGGCGACCCCGGCCAGGTCGGCCGGGGCCTGGGCCCGGAGATGATCCGCTCGGTGATCGAGCGGACCTGGACGGAGATCCCCGGCTCGTCCTGCGTGCTGGTCCCCGTCTCGGCGGCCAACCGCGCGTCGTGGCGGGCGCTGGAGAAGGCCGGGATGCGCCGGGTGGCCGAGGGCGAGCTCGAGCCCGACAACCCGATCCACGATCGCGCCCACTACGTCTACCGGATCGACCGGCCGGCCGACCCCGAGTAGACCAATCGCTTGGTTGGGCAGTATTCTTGGCCCCCGTCGGCAGCGCAACGAGGACGTGAGGGCACCGTGGTCGAGCAGCAGCAGTCCAGCGGCGGTTTCATGGCACGCGTCAGCACCGCGCTCCGCCCGTTCTTCCAGTGGCTCGCGGGCACGAGGGGCTTCGCGCGGGTCGCGCCCAAGATCGTCCCGCCTCTTGATCGCTTCGTCAATCGGGTGACGGGCGGCCGCGTGCTCATGGGGGACCAGATGATCCCCCACCTGCTGCTCACCACGACCGGCAGCAAGTCAGGGCAGGAGCGCCAGAGCCCGCTGGCCTGCCTGCCCGAGGACGGCGGCACGTTCCTGGTGGTCGGCAGCAACTTCGGCAGGGAGCACCACCCGGCCTGGAGCGGCAACCTGCTCAAGACCCCGCAGGCCACCGTGACCTTCCGCGGGCGGGTCATCCCCGTCACGGCCGCCCTGCTCGCCGGGGCCGACCGCGAGCAGGCCTGGCAGGCGCTCACCGGCTTCTGGCCGCTGTACGACGGCTACACCGAGCGCTCCGGCCGCGAGCTGCGCGTCTTCCGCCTGTCCCCGCGCTCCTGACCGCCCGCTTACCGGCCGCCGGCCACGTCGCCGACGACCTGCGGGATCTCGAACAGGTTGGCGGTGTCCCCGGTGTGCAGGAACGCCACGTTCCGGCCCGGCTCGACCCGCCCCGAGCGCACGTGGTCGAGCAGCCCCGCGAAGCCCTTGCCCGTGTAGACGGGGCCCATGAACACGCCGTCCGACCGGGCCAGCTCCTTGATGGCGGCGACGCCTTCCGGCGAGGGCACCGCGTAGTCCTCGCCGATGAACCGTTCGTCGACGTCGATCTCGGCGCGGATGACCTCGTCGGCGGGGACCGGGACCTCGAGCAGCTTGAGGATGTGCTTCACGCGGTCGACGATCACCTCGACGTTGATCCAGTTCCCGGGCCGGTAGTCGCAGATCGCGATGGAGCGCACGACGACCGGGCTCCCCGTCACCAGCTTCGCCGCGATCAGGCCCGGCAGCGCCGTGCCCGTGCCCGCGGTGTGGTAGAGGTAGTCGAGCCGGACCCCGGACGCCCCGGCCTGCTGGATCATCTCCGTGAACGTCAGCGTGTGCGCCACGAAGCCGTACGGATGCGCGCCGCCGGTGGGCACGATCAGCGCCTTGTGCCCCTGAGCCTCCAGCTCGGCCTTGCGGGCGGTCATCGCGTCGGCGATGCGCTGCTGCTCGTCGGCCGTGTCCCAGTAGGCGCCGCCCCGGGTGGGCAGGTAGTGCGTCTCCACGTCCATGATCTTGCTCAGCAGCAGGTTGCCGCGGTACTCCGCGAGCTCGCCGTGGCGTCCTTCGTCCCGGGTGAGGAAGAGGATCGGCGTGAGCCCGGCCGCCCGGCAGGCGGCGGCGAACTGCATGCCGGAGTTCGTCAGGTAGACGCCCTGCGTGATGAGGTGCGTGACGCCGTCCTCCAGGGCCTGGCCGATGATGAACTCGGCCAGGCGGGTCTTGCTCCCGCTGATGGTGCCGGGCCCCGCCAGGTCCTCCCGCTTGAGGAAGAAGCCGGCCCCGTAGGCGGCCGACAGATTGTCCAGGCGGTGGAAGGGCGTCGGGTAGAAGCCGATCCGCCTGCGGGGCAGCCGGTCGACCAGCGCGTCAAGGGCGGCGAGGTCCATGGTGGAAACCCTTCTTCAGGCGACGTGCCTCCATGCTCCATCAGCCCGACCATAAGCACCAGCAAAGTCTGCTAAGCCTGACATTAGGTAGGCTAATGCTCGTGCCCGGACAACTGGAGCCCCGCCTCCTGGCCACGCTGGAGGCCGTCGTCCGGCTGGGCTCGTTCGCGGCGGCCGCCGAGGAGCTCGGCTACACGCAGGGGGCCGTCTCCCAGCAGATCGCCGACCTCGAACGGCGGGCGGGGCTGCGGCTCCTGGACCGACGTCCCGTACGCCCCACCGCCGCCGGCACCGTCCTCCTGCGGGCCGAAGAGGCGGTCCGGGCGGCGATGACCCGGGCCCGGACGGAGCTGGAGGCCCTGAACGCCGGGCAGTCGGGCGAGGTGCGGCTGGGCGCCTTCGTCTCGGCTGCGGCCGGCCTCGTCCCGCCGGCCCTGGCCGCGTTCCGCCGGGCCTGCCCGGGTGTGCGGGTCACACTGAGCCAGTACGAGACCGAGGACGCCTACCAGCGGCTGCTCCGCGGCGACCTCGACCTCGCGGTCACCTTCGACTACAGCTGGTTCCCCCTGCCGCCGCCACCGGGCCTGCGGCGCTCGCTCATCGGCCGCGACCCGGTCATGGTCGCGCTCCCCGCCCGCCACGCCCTGGCCGGGCGCACGTCGCTGAGCCTGGCCGACCTGGCCGGCGAGGCGTGGATCGGCACCCCCGTCACCGGCCCCACGCTCGGCCCCCTCGCGGAGCTGGCCCGCTCCGCGGGCTTCCGTCCCCGGCTCGCCTTCGAGGGCGACGACTTCAGGACGGTGCTGCAACTCGTCGCCCACGAGCTCGGCATCGCCGTGCTGCCCGCGCTGGCGCTCACGGACACGGTGGACGGCGTCGTCGCCCGCGCCATCGCCGAGGAGCCCCTCGTACGCTTCCTGTACTGCTGCCGGATCGACACGGCCGGGGCGCCGGCCATCGTCACCCGGCTGGAGACGTGCCTGACCGAGGCCGCCGCCGGCCTCCCACGGCCGTCGTGACGGGCGGTTTCGAACCCCGGACGCCCCGCCGCCCCGACCGCTCCCGCAGCGCGCCGCTCACCGCGTAGGCCGCGGCCCGCTGCGGCCCCAACCGCGACCCCTGGCGGAACGCCGTCGCGAACGCCGACCGGCCCAGCGCCGCGCGGGCCTGCTTCGTGCAACGCTCGTGCGAGGTCGCGTGGTAGCTGATCCACTCGGGCGAGGTCCCCACCGCCTGCCACATCGCGTGCGCCGCCCCCAGCAGCGCGGCGGCCCGGTCGTGCTCGTCCCGCGCGCCCGCGAGCCAGGCCAGCATCTCCAGGCACTGGGTCAGGCACCACCGGTCGTTGATCCTCCCGGTGAACTCGGTGGCCGCCGTCAGCAACGCCTCCGCGCGCCCGCGCTCGCCCAGATTCCAGTGCGCGACACCCAGCGCGAGCTGCGCGTACGCGCGGAAGACCAGGGCCCGCCGGCTCTCACACAGGGTCAGGAGCCGCTCGCCGAACTCGCTCGCCTGGCGGGGATCCTCGGTCGAGCCGTACGCGGCCCCGACGTAGAGGTTGAACATGATGCCGTCGATGTCGCCCATGGCCTCGTGGAGGGCGAGGGACTCGCGGATCAGCGCCAGGCCGCGCCGGGCGTCGCCGGTGTAGAACGCCGCGACGCCCGAACTGCGGATGCCGTGCGCCACGAGCTGCTCGTCACCCTCCCGCCGGGCGAAGGCGATGAATTCCTCCAGCCGCCGCGTGGCGGTCACGGCCTGGCCCTGGCGCAGGGAGAGCAGGCTGTCGGCCCAGACCGCCAACGCACGGCACCGGCTGCCCTCCGGCACCAGTTCCAGGCCGCGTCCCAGCCAGTAGCGGCCCTCCACGAACGATCCGGTCAGGAGCCAGAAGCACCACATCGCCGACGCGGCCTCCAGCTCCATCGGCGCCAGCGTGGGGTCGCTCAGGCACATCTCCAGGGCGACGCGGATGTTGGGCAGCTCCCGCTGCAGGAGCAGGTAGCGGTCCAGCTGCTCGGGGACCATCCGGTCGATCCGGTGCTCCGTCACCAGGTCCCGGTAGTGCTCGGCGTAACGCCGGCGCAGCCGACGCTCCTCGGGAGGCGGCAGCTGCTCGCAGCCGTACGCGCGCAGGGCCTCCGGCATGCGGTATCTGGAGCCCTCCCTGACCAGGACCGACTTGTCCACCAGCCCGGTCAGGTGGTCGAGCACGTCGAGCCGGTCGATGCCGTCGCCGGAGCACACCGCCTCGGCGGTCTCCAGGTCGGCCCCGGAGGGGAACAGCCCCAGCCGCGCCCACAGCCGCCGCTCCCCGGCCGAGCAGAGGCGGAAGCTCCACTCCATGGTCGCGCGCATCGTCTGGTGGCGGGGCAGGGCGGTGGGCGTCTTCGCGACCAGCACGTCGAAGCGCTCCTCCAGCTCCCGCGCCAGGCGTTCGAGCGGCATGGAACGCAGCCGGACCGCCGCCAGCTCGATCGCCAGCGGGATGCCCTCCAGGCGCCGGACCAGCTCCGCCACGGGCGCCACGTTGCGCGCGTTCAGCCGGAAGCCGGGCACGGCGCCCGCCGCGCGCGCCACGAACAGCCGGACGGAGTCGTGGCGGCCGATCTCCCTGACCGTGTGGCCGCAACCCGGGCCGGGATCGGGAGTGGACAGCGGAGCGACCGTCAGCACCTGCTCGCCGGAGACCCGCAGCGTCTGCCTGCTGGTCGCCAGGACCTGCAGCCGGGGCGCGGAGCGCAGCAGCCGGTCCACGAACCGGGCGCAGACCGCGCTCAGGTGCTCGCAGTTGTCCAGGACCAGCAGCATCCGCTTGCGGGACAGGTAGTCCACCAGCACGCCCATGGGGTCGCGGCGCACGTCACGCAACCCCAGCGCCATGGCGACCTCCGACTCCAGCAGATCGCCCGTCTCCAAAGTGGCCAGCTCGACCACCTCGACCCCGTCCTGGTAGGTGTCCCGCAGCAGCTCCGCGGCCCTGAGCGCCAGCCGGGTCTTGCCGACGCCGCCCGCGCCCGTCAAGGTGAGCAGCCGGGACCTGCCCAGCAGCTTCCGCACCGTGGACAGCTCCTGGGCCCGCCCGACGAAGGTGGACTTGTCGGTCAGAACGCCGGCGCCGGACCTCATGGGGTGCCCCCGGGAAGCAGGCCCTGCTCGCCGACCCAGGCCGCGATCTGGGAGCGCGAGTTGAACCCGAGCTTGGTCAGGATGTGCTCGACGTGTCCCTCGGCCGTGCGCTGGGCGATCACGAGCGAGGAGGCGATGGCCTTGTTGGTCATGCCCTGGGCGACGAGCCGGGCGATCTCCATCTCCCTCCGGGTGAGCGGCGAGGCCGGGGCCGCCGCCGCGGGCTTGGCCGGTTTCACGCTCTCGCACATCGCGTACGCGAGCGCGTCGGCCGGGGTGAGCTCGGTGCCCCGGCGGAAGGCGGCCTCGAACTTCTCCTCGCCGAGGCGCTCGCGCGCCAGCGCCTCGGAGGCGTCGTGGTGGCCGGACAGGTAGCCGAACGGGGGAGCGCCGAACGACCGCCAGCGCTCCTGCGAGGCCCCGAACAGCACGGCGGCGCGCTCGGGCGTGCCGTCGGCGGCCATCCACGCCAGCGCCTCGATGCACAGGGCGGTGCCCAGCCGGTCGTCGAAGGGCCGCTTGAGCCGGATGGCCTCGCGCTCCATCTCGACCGCCCTGGCCACGTCGCCCTCCCGCCACACCTCGATCCCGTACACCCACAGCGTGTACGACCTGAACCAGTGGTCCGCGCGGGCCTCGCAGGCCTCCAGGCCCTCTTTGAAACGCGTGACGGCCTCGTCGGGATGGCCGAGGAGCGAGTGGGCGGTGGCCAGGTACAGCAGCGTGTTCACCACCCCCATCGGGGCGTCCGCCTCGCGGTAGCCCGCCACCGCCTCCTCCAGCAGGGCCGCCGCGACGGTGATGTCGCGCTGGAGCAGGGTCGCCAGGCCGGAGACGTAGGAGATCTCGGCGGGGATCGCCGCGCCGTCGAGCCGCTTCGCCAGCTCGCGGGCCTCCTCGAGCATGTCCGCCGCCAGCGCGAAGTCGCTCTGCAGCACCGCCAGCCGCGCGTTGACGCACAGCGCGTTGGCGCGCGCGGTCGCCGCCGCGTCACCTGCCGCCGGACCTGCCGCCGGACCTGCCGCCGGACCTGCCGCTGGGCCCGCCGGAGGGGCCGCCGCGTCGCCCGTCGCGAGCAGGCGGTCGAGCCAGTCGCGGGGCTCCCGCAGCGACCCGGTCGCGATCCAGTAGAACCGCAGCGCCGTGGCGATGGCCAGGCCGCGCACCGCCTCGCCCGGCGTCGTGAGGCAGTAGTCGAGGGCGCTGCGGATGTTGCCGTGCTCGGCGCGCAGGCGGTTGAACCAGGCCACCTGGTCGGGGCCGAACCACTCTCGCTGCCCGCGGCTCGCGAGGTCCGCGAACCAGTCGCGGTGCCGGGCCCGCAGCGCCGCCTCGTCGCCCGACTCGCGCAGCCGGTCACGGCCGTACTGGCGGATCGTCTCCAGCAGCCGGTAGCGCACCGTGGTCTGGTCGCCCTCGCGGGCCAGCACCGACTTGCCCACCAGGCCGACCACCAGATCGACGACCTCGTCCGGCTCGATGCCGTCGCCGGCGCACACGTGCTCGGCCGCCTCCAGGTCCAGACCGCCGGAGAACACCGACAGCCGGGCCCAGAGCAGCCGCTCCTGCTCGGTGCAGAGGCCGTAGCTCCAGTCGATCAGCGCCCGCAGCGTCTGCTGGCGGGGCATCGCGGTACGCGCCCCCATCGTGAGCAGCCGGAACCGGTCGTCCAGCCGGGCCAGCAGCTGCTCCACGGAGATCGCCCGCAGCCGGACGGCCGCCAGCTCGATCGCCAGCGGGATGCCGTCCAGCCGCCGTACGATCCGCGCCACGCTGTCCTGGTTGTCGTCGGTGACCTCGAACCCCGGCAGCACGGACTGGGACCGGTCGGCGAACAGCCGGATCGCGTCGAACTGTTTCAGCGAATCCGTGGACGACCGCGAACCGTCGAAATCCGGCATGGGCATCGGCGGAACAGGCATCATCTGCTCGCCCACGACGCCGAGCGTCTGCCGGCTCGTGGCCAGGATCCGCAGACCGGGCGCGGCGCGCATGAGCGTTTCGGCCACCGCGGCGCATTCGTCCAGCAGGTGCTCGCAGTTGTCCAGGATGAGGAGCATTCTCTTGTCACGCAGATGATCCGTGAGCACCTCTATGGAGGGCCGTACAGAACGGTCCTGGATTTCCAGGCATTCCATCACCGTCTGCACCAGCAATTCGGGGCTCTCCAGCCCCGCGAGCTCGACCAGCCACACGCCGTCGGGGTAGCTGCGCCGCAGGTCGAAGCCGACCCGCATGGCGAGGCGGGTCTTGCCGACGCCACCGACGCCGATCAGGGTCACCAGCCTGGCATCGGACAGCAGCCGCTTGACCTCGGCGATTTCGTGCCGCCTGCCGATGAAGCTGTTGAGCTCGGCGGGCAGGTGACACGAAACGTTCGGTGCGGTTGTGGTCATGAATGCTCCAACGGCTCCGGTGCTCGGATCACCGCGCCTCCGGTGCCCGAGCTTCCACTCCCAGATTATTCGGTGAAGGTACCCCTCGCACTTTGTCGGTTCCGCGCGGGTGCAGTCGGTCAAGCAAATCCCCATTTTCCCGAAAAATTGGGAAAAGTCGGTGGCTAAATGGCGGCGCACTTTACCAATGCGAGGACATAGCTTTGCCCGGCGGGATTTTGTCTTTAGACATCTCGGGCATGGATGCAGACGGCGACCCGGAGTTTCAACTCGCCGGGAAGGAGACGATCATGGCGACGTCAACGTCACCGTTCGCATTCCACCGTGGTGGTTACTCGGGCTGGCTCGGATTCGCCGGCACCCTCTCGATGGTGCTGGGCGTCTTCAACATCATCGAGGGCGTCATAGCCCTGTTCAAGACGTACTTCTTCGTCACGCCCGGAGGCCGCCTCCTGGTGTGGAACTACACCGCCTGGGGCGTGATCTGGCTGGCGATCGGCGTCCTGATGTTCGCGGTGGGGCTCGGCGTGCTGGCCGGGCAGACCTGGGCCCGCTGGACCGGGGTCGTCCTGGCCGGGCTGGCGATGATCGGCCACTTCGCCTTCATGGTGGCCTTCCCGCTCTGGTCGGTGATCGCGATCGCGCTCTGCGCCCTGGTCATGTACGGCCTCATCGCGCCGCCCAAGGGGGCCACCGGCGTTCCCACGTGACGATCACGAGGTCCCATGGCGTCACCCGAAGGATGTACACCGATCTCCTCAGCGGGCAGGAAGCCTGGAGACCCGGGCCGTCGCTAGCGTTGCTGGAAACGGCCCTGATCGAAAGAGGTCCCCATGGCTCCTGCCCGCAAGACGTTCCTCACCGGACTGGCGGTCCTCGTCATCGGGCTCGCGCTGTGGCTGTTCGGGACCGACGTCGAGATCGTGGTGTTCACCCCGTCGAAGATCGGCGTGGTCATGATGGTGCTCGGCGCGATCGAGGCCGCGTACGGGCTCTACCGGATGGCCCGGAGCGAGCGCGCCTGACGGCGGGTCAGAGCCAGCCGGCCTCGGTGGCGATGCGGACCGCGTCCAGCCGGTTGCGGGCGTCGAGCTTGGTGACGATCGCCCCCAGGTAGTTGCGTACCGTGCCCCTGGTCAGGTGGAGCGCGGCGGCGATCTCCGGGAGGTCGTCGCCGTCGGCGGCCCGGCGCAGCACGTCCACCTCGCGCGGTGACAGCGGGTTCGCCCTGGCCGCGATGGTGGCCGCGGCGAGGGCGGGGTCGACCACCGTCTCGCCCGCGTGGACGCGGCGCACGGCCGCGGCGAGGTCGGCGGGCGGCGCGTCCTTCAGCATGAACCCCTGGACGCCGGCCGCCAGCGCCCTGCGCAGCACCTCCGGGCGGCCCAGCTGGGTGAGGACGAGCACACGGCAGCCGGGGACCCGTTGGCGGAGCGCGGCGGCGGCCTCGATGCCGTCGATGCCGGGCATCTGCACGTCCAGCACGGCCACGTCGGGCCGGTGCGCCAGCGCCGCGGGCAGCACCGCGTCCCCGTCCGCCGCCTCGGCGACGACCTCGATGTCGGGCTCCAGGCGCAGGAGCGAGGCGAGCGCCCCGCGGATGAGATGCAGGTCCTCGGCCAGCAGCACCCGGATCACTCTCGACTCCCCCCGAAGCTCGGGGACCATGATATTTCCGATGTCCGGTTCGTGCGTTTCACATGCCGGATCGAGGTGCCTGGCACTGGTCCGGGACCGGCCGGGTTCGCGATCTTGGGAGGCATGCAGAAAGCCCTGTTCCCCGGCCTGGCGACCGCGCTGGCGACCGCACTGATGACCGGGCTGCTGGTGTGCGGCCTGTCCGGCGGGGCCGCCGCCGCCTCCACCGACCTGGAGGACGTCGGAACTCTGGTCGACCAGGTGGTGCCCGCCCAGCTCGCCGCGCACGGGATCCCCGGCGCGGCGGTCACGGTGGTGTCGGGCGGCCGGCAGGTCTTCTCCCGCGGGTACGGCTACGCCGACCTGGCCGGGCGCGTTCCGGTGGACGCGGCCCGCACGGGGTTCTTCACCGCCTCGACGGCCAAGACCTTCACCGCGATCGCCGCGCTCCAGCTCGTCCAGGAGGGCAAGCTCGACCTGCGCGCCGACGTCAACACGTACCTGAAGACCTTCAAGATCGAGAACACCTTCCCCGGGCGGCCGGTCACCCTGGAGCACCTGCTGACCCATACGGCCGGCTTCGCGGACAGCGTGCTCGGCTCGTCCTGGGAGGATCCCGGCGCCGCCGAGCCCCTGGCCGAGGTCGTCAAGAACGGCCGGCCGGAGCGGGTGCGCCCGCCGGGGACCGTCCTCGCCTACGACAACTACGCCTACAACCTCGCGGGCTACCTGGTCGAGGTGGCCTCGGGACGGCCGTTCGCCGAGTACGTGCGCTCGCGCATCCTCGGGCCGCTGGGCATGGAGGGCACGTCGTTCAAGGCGCCGCTGCCCGCCACCCTGCTCGGCACCCTGGCCCGGGGATACAACGGGGACGTTCCGTACAAGCGCTACTACGGGTCGCCCGCCTCCGGGACCGGGCCCGTCACCACCGCCGCCGACATGGGTCGGCTGATGATCGCGCTGCTGGGCGACGACCCCCGCCTGGGCAGGAACGTCGGCACGACCATGATGACCCGCCACTACACGCAGGACGACCGGCTCCCCGGCATGGGGTACGGCCTGGAGGAGACGGCCAGGAACGGGCGCCGGATCTTCTCCAAGGGCGGCGACATCAACGGCTTCCACCACGTCCTGGCCCTGCTGCCCGACCAGAGGACCGGCGTGTACGCCGTCTACAACGGCGAGGACTCCGCGGCCGCCGCCGCCGAGCTGGTCGACCGGATCGTCGACCGCCACTTCCCCGGCAAGCCGGAGCAGCCGCGGCCGGTGCGCGGGGACACCTCGGCGTACGCGGGGACGTACACCTCGACCCGGATCCGCGGCGACCTGCTGAGGTTCGGCGCGCTGTTCGGCAACGTGACCGTGGAGGCGGCGGGGGACGGGACGATCACCACGACGGGCCTGTCCCGTGACCCCGCCAGACCCGTGCAGACGTGGCAGCTCGTCGGGCCGGGGCTGTTCGCCGAGCGGGGCGGCCAGGAGCGCATCGCCTTCGACGGTCATGGGCTGCTCGCGGGCGGCCATCAGGAGGAGGCGGCCACGTTCGAACGCTCGGCCGCCGGCCTGCACGTGTGGCTGGTCTACGCGGGCCTGGCCGCGTTCGTGCTCGCCGGGCTCGGGATGCCGGCCGCGGCGCTCGTCCGCAGGCTCCGGGGCAGGCCCGCCCGGCACCGGGCCGCGTGGTGGCTGGCCTGGCTGACCGGCGTGCTCGTCCTGGTCTTCGCGTACGGCCTCGCCGTCACGATCGTCATCGCGCCGACCGACGCCATCTTCCTCGGGTCCCCGCTGCTCACGGCCGCCCTGATCGCCTCGTCCACGGCGTTCGTGCTCAGCGGCGGGGTCCTGGCCTGCTCGGCGGGAGCCTGGTGGAAGGGCTGGTGGGGACCGGCCGGGCGGATCTCCTACACGGCCTTCGCGCTCGTCTCGGCGGGCTTCATGGCCGTCGCGTACGCGTACCACATGGTCGGGGGCGTGTTCGGCTGATCCCCGCCCGGGTCCCGAACCCGCGCTGTGGGATGCTTGGCCGCGAAACGGTGAAGGTCGTCTCGCGGTGGGGATCGAGTGTCCACGCTCATCATCCTGGTCGTGCTCCTGCTCCTGGTGATCCCCCCGGCCGCAGGACTGCCGGGCGTGCCGGCGCTGCTCTCCCTCGCTCTGCAACTGCTGTGCTCGCTGCCGCGGACCCGGCGGCTGCGGGGCTGGTGGCTGGTGGCCGGCCAGGCGGCGCTGTTCGCCTGGATGGGGCCGGTGCCGTTCGGCGGGCCGTCGGCGTTCTTCGCCGCCTCCGTCCTCCTGGTCGCCCGCGGGCCGCTGCGGTGGGTGCTCTTCGGCGGCGTGACGGCCGCCGCGGGCGTCGTGAACCTCGGCGCCGACGCCTACGTCTGGGTCAACGCGGTGGGCAACACGGCCACGCAGGGGCTGGTCGTGTTCGCCCTCACGCGGCTCAGCGACCTGCGCGACGAGCTCCACGCCACCCGGGCCGAGCTGGCCGCGCGCTCGGTGGCCGAGGAGCGCGAGCGGGCCGGCCACGACCTGGACGCGGTGCTCGGGTCCACGCTGTCCCGCGTCATCGGGCTGGCCGCCGCCGGGCGGGCCGTGGAGATCCCGCCGCTGACCCGGCGGGCCGCGCGGCAGGTCAGGCAGCGCCCCGAACCGCCGCCGATCCCGCCGCCCGGCGACCTGACCCCGCGGCTCGCGCTGCCCATCCTGACGGTGGTCTACCTGTGGGTCCCCGTCGCCGCGATCATCGTCATCGCCCGCGCGCCGGTGCCGGCCGGGCTGCGGGTGGCGTACTGGGCCGCGGTCATCGCGGTGGTCGCGCTGCAGGCGTACCACGCGCTGCCGCGGCCTCCCGGCGTCCGGCCGAGGCACGCCGCCTGGACGCTGCCCGCACAGCTGCTGCTCGCATGGCTGCCGCTGCTCGAACCGGACCGCCCCTACTACCAGCTCGTCGGCTGGGCCGCCGCCGCCCTGCTGATCGTGATCCCCGCGCCGCGCCTGGCGTGGGCGCTGTACGCGGCGGTGGTGGCGAGCGTGCCCGCGGTGCTGCTGGCCCGGTCCGGCTCGGCCGCGGGCATACCGGCGGCCCTGGTGGAGGTGGTCGGCCTGTCGGCGATGTTCTACGGGCTGACCGCCGTGACGCGGCTGGTCTACCAGGTACGCGAGTCGCGGCTGGCGCTCGCCGGGCTGGCCGCGGCCCGGGAGCGGCGCAGGATCGCCCAGGACGTCCACGACCTGATCGGCTACGGCCTGTCCGCGATCACCGTCAAGGCCGAGCTGGCCGCCCGCGACCCCGCCCGCGCCGAGGCCGAGCTGGCCGGCATCGTCACCGTGGCCCGCACCGCGCTGGCCGACCTGCGCGCCATCCCCGGGGACGGCGAACCCGGGCTCAGCCTGCGCGCCGAGCTGGCCTCCGCCCGCGAGGTCCTCGAGGCGACCGGCGTGACCGTGGAGATCGACCCCGATCACGCACCCCTGCCCGCCGGCGTCGACGCCCTGCTCGCCGTCGTGGTCCGCGAGGCGGCCACCAACGTGCTGCGGCACAGCGAGGCCCGCCACGTGACGATCGCCCTGACCACCGGCGACGACCTCGTACGGCTGCGCATGGACAACGACGGCGTCACCGGCCGCCCCGCCGAGCCCGGCCAGGGCGTCGCCAACCTCACCGCCCGCCTCGCCGCCCGGGGCGGCCGCCTCACGACCGCCTCCCGGGATCACCGCTTCCGGCTCGACGCGACCGTGCCCGCGCGACGCTGACCCGATTGTCACATTCGCGGGGGCTACGACGTCTTGTCTGTGTAGACGCGTCTTACCGGACAGCGAGGTGAGCCCCTTGATCCCCTATACCGATCCCAACGCCTGGCGGATCGCCATGGACGCCAGCGAGGCGACGCTCCCGGCCGGTCTCGGGAGCGGCGACTTCGACGGTTCCTTCTACCTGAGCCCGGCCGGGTCGCTGGCGGGCTTCACGCTGCGGCTCTCCCTGCCCGGGGCGCCGGAGCTCCTGTGGGAGTCGGTGAGCCTGGAGGGCGGATCCGAGGTCCGCGGGAGCAGCCGGCTGCTGCTGGACGGGCGGGCGGCCCGCGCCGACGTGTCGGGGTTCTGCGCGCGGGTGCCCGTGGGGCAGACCGGGAGCTCGTACCTGAAGATCGTCCTCACGGCCAGGTTCTCGCCCCTGCGGCTGCGCTGGCCCAGGTGGCGGCTGCGGCCGGTGACGCTGCGCCTGTTCACCGAGATCCGCCCCGCCGAGTCCGGGTGACTCTGGATGCTTCGCAAATGTACGAAGCGTCACGGCACAACGGGCGATCCCGGCTAACCTGCCGTCTCATGATGTACGGCCCCCAGCAGCAGCCACCGCAGCGGTTCAACGCCCCCTACCCCCCGCAGCAGCAGCCCGCCTTCGCGCCGCCTCCCGTGGTGATCGACGTCGGCGGCGACGCCAAGGTGAAGGCGCTGATCGGCGGCTCCGTCGCGGGGGCCATCGGGCTCATGGCGGTCTTCTCGGCGCTCACCGGGCAGACGACGGGCGGCGCGGGTTCCGCGGTCGCCGTCCTGGTCCTCGGGCTGAGCTTCCTGTTCATCGGGCTGCTGCCGATCATCACCTGGCGCAAGCTCAGCCGGCCGCGCAAGCTCGTCTTCGACGTCCACGGCGTGCGCTGGGACGACCCCCAGGGCCGCCCGTGGGCGGCCCCGTGGGCCGAGCTGTCCGGGGTGGGCATCTCGCGCACGCAGCAGCGCCGCGTCAAGCCGGCCGACTACATCATGCGCAAGACGATGGTCCGCCTCGACCTCTTCCCGGCCGACCCGGGCTTCCGCGCGCGCCATCGCGACATGGAGCACCTGTGGGAGTTCCACACGGTCAAGAACGGCTACCGGCTCCCGCTGGGCTCGAACCCCAAGTACATCCCGGTCATCGAGCACGCCATGCGCCAGTACCGCCCGGCCATCTACCTGGGCATCCGCGACGAGGGCTTCATGGTGGGCCTGGTCTGAGGAGATCAGCCGAAGTCCAGGAAGACGGTCTCCTCGTCGCCCTGCAGGTGGATGTCGAACCGGTAGACGCCCGTACGCTCCTCCACGGGCACCAGCGTCCGCCCGCGCTCCGGCGGCAGCGAGCCGAGGAAGGCGTCCTGGGTGAAGTAGATGCGGGTGTAGAGGTGGTGGAGCAGGCCGCGGGCGAACACGCAGACGCTGATGTAGCCGTTGCCGGGCGGGAGCGTGCGCAGGGCCCAGCCGCCGTCGGCGTCGGTGGCCACCCGGCCGAACCCGGTGAAGTCGACGCCGCTCCTGCCCAGCAGCACGCCGGTGACCTGGTCGCGCCGGAGCGTGCCCGGCGCGCCCACGAGGCCGCCGGACGGGTCGGCCTGCCAGAACTCCAGCAGCGCGTCGGGCACCGGCTCGCCCGCGCCGTCGTAGACGTGGCCGTGGACGGTGATCCCGCCGTCGGCGACGTCGCCGCCGCGGGGGATCGGCAGCGCGTAGCCGTAGAACGGGCCCACGGTCTGCGAGGGGGTGGGGTTCATCGGCCTTCCTCCATCCAGGTCGCGGCGGGGCCGTCCAGCACGATGTCCCACCGGTAGCCCAGCGACCACTCCGGCACGGACAGGTCGTGGTCGTACGCGGAGACCAGCCGCTGCCTGGCCCGCTCGTCGGTGACGGAGTTGAGCACGGGGTCGTATCGGAACAGCGGGTCGTTCGGGAAGTACATCTGGGTCACCAGCCGCTGCGTGAAGGCCGTGCCGAACACCGAGAAGTGGATGTGCGCCGGTCGCCAGGCGTTGACATGGTTGCGCCACGGGTACGCGCCGGGCTTGATCGTGGTGAAGGCGTAGCGGCCCTCGTCGTCGGTCAGGCAGCGGCCCACGCCGGAGAAGTTGGGGTCGAGCGGCGCGGGATGATCGTCACGCTGGTGGAGGTAGCGGCCCGAGGCGTTGGCCTGCCAGACCTCCACGAGCTGGCCGCGTACCGGGCGGCCGTCGCGGTCCAGCACCCGCCCCTGGACGGTGATCCGCTCGCCGAGCGGCTCGCCGGCGTGCTGCCTGGTCAGGTCCGCGTCGAACGGCGCGACGTCGGCGACGCCGAAGACCGGCCCGGCCAGCTCCGCCGCCTCCGGGTCCTTCAGCGCGACGAGCGGCTGCTTGGGGTGGCGCAGCACGCTGCTGCGGTAGGGGGCGAAGTCGCGATCGGGATGGTCGGCCTCCGCGCCTTCGCGGGCCTTGTGGACCTCGGCGATCTCGCGGTCGATGTCGGCTTGGGTGAGGGGTGGGGTCATCTGCGGCTACCTTTCCAGGACGACGGCCAGGCCCTGGCCGACGCCGATACAGAGGGACGCGAGCCCGGTGCCGGAGCCGGCGGCGGCGAGCCGGTGGGCCAGGGTGCCGGTGATGCGGGCGCCGGAGGCCCCGAGCGGGTGGCCCAGGGCGATGGCGCCGCCGTCGGGGTTGACGATGGCGGGGTCGAGGTCGGGCAGCTCGGCCAGGCAGCCGAGCACCTGCGCGGCGAACGCCTCGTTCAGCTCGGCCGACGCAAGGTCGCCGAACCCCTTGCCCGCCCTGGCCAGGGCCCTGCGCGACGCCTCGACCGGGCCGAGCCCGAAGTGGCGGGGTTCGAGCGCACTGGCCGCGCCGGCGACGATCCTGGCCAGCGGTTCGCGGCCGCGCAGCCCCGCCTCGTCGGTCAGCAGCAGGGCGGCCGCGCCGTCGTTGAGCGGGGAGGAGTTGCCCGCGGTGACCGTGCCGCCCTGGCGGAAGACGGGCTTGAGCCGGGCGAGCTGGTCGGGGCCGGTGTCCTCGCGGATGCTCTCGTCCCTGGCCAGGCCCCCGATGGGGACGATCTCGCGCTCGAACGACGCCTTGGCCGCCTTCTGGTGGCTGGCCAGCGCGTACGCGTCCTGCTCCGCCCTGGCGACGCCGTGCAGGTCGGCGATCAGCTCGGCGCCCTCGCCCAGCGGCACGGTGTGCTCGGCGGGCATCTGCGGGTTGACCAGCCGCCAGCCGAGCGTCGTGGAGACCAGCTCCTGCCCGCCGGCCGGGAACGCCCTGTCCGGCTTGGGCAGCACCCACGGCGCGCGGGTCATCGACTCCACGCCGCCGGCGATCACCGTGGAGGCGTCGCCGAGGGCGATCATGCGGTACCCCTGGATGACGGCCTCCATGCCGGACCCGCACAGCCGGTTCACGGTCACGCCCGGAGTGGTCACGGGCAGGCCGGCGAGCAGCGCGGCCATGCGGGCGACGTTGCGGTTCTCCTCGCCGGCGCCGTTGGCGTTGCCGAGGATCACCTCGTCGGGGGCCTCCACGCCGTTGCGCTCGGCGACGGCCCTGACGACGTGGGCGGCCAGGTCGTCGGGACGGATGCCGGACAGCGCCCCGCCGTGGCGGCCGAAGGGCGTGCGGACGGCGTCCACGATGTAGACGGTGTTCATACGGCTACCTCCGCTTCCGTGCGGTCGCGCAGGTCGGCCACGCTCACCCCGGGCGCGGTCTCGACCAGCCTCAGCCCGTCCCCGGTGACGTCGAGGACGCCGAGGTCGGTGATGATCCGGTGCACGCACTCCTTCCCCGTGAGGGGCAGCGAGCACTCCTTGACGATCTTCGGCGTGCCGTCCTTGGCGGTGTGGTCCATGATCACGATGACCCGGCCCGCGCCGTGGACCAGGTCCATCGCCCCGCCCATGCCCTTGACCAGCTTCCCGGGCACCATCCAGTTGGCCAGGTCGCCCCGCGCCGAGACCTGCATCGCGCCCAGCACCGCCACGTCGATGTGGCCGCCCCGGATCATCCCGAACGACAGCGACGAGTCGAAGAACGCCGCCCCCGGGAGCACGGTCACGGTCTCCTTGCCGGCGTTGATCAGGTCGGGGTCCAGCGCGTCGGGGGCGGGGTAGGGGCCGACGCCGAGGATGCCGTTCTCCGAGTGCAGGATGACGTCCACATCGGGCGGCAGGAACGACGGGATGCGGGTGGGCAGCCCGATGCCGAGGTTGACGTAGTCGCCGTCGCGCAGCTCGGCCGCCGCCCGCGCGACCATCTCGTCCCTGGTCCAGCTCATGAGGTGACCGTCCTCTTCTCGATGGCCTTGTCGGTCGCCTGCTCGGGGGTCAGGATGAGGACGCGCTGGACGAACACGCCGGGCAGGTGCACCTCGTCCGGCTCCAGCTCGGTCAGCTCCTCGACCTCGGCGACCGTGACCCGCCCGGCCATCGCGGCGAGGGGGTTGAAGTTGCGGGCGGCCTTGTTGAAGACCAGGTTGCCGAAGCGGTCCCCCTTGGCGGCCCGCACCAGCGCGAAGTCGGTGGTGATGCTGCGCTCCAGCACGTAGGAGCGGCCGTCGAACTCGCGGACCTCCTTCGGCGGCGAGGCCACCGCGATCGACCCGTCCGGGTTGTGGCGCAAGGGCAGGCCGCCGTCGGCGATCGGCGTGCCGACCCCGGCGGGGGTGTAGAAGGCGGGGACGCCGGCGCCGCCCGCCCGCAGTCGCTCGGCCAGGCTGCCCTGCGGGGTCAGCTCCACCTCCAGCTCCCCGGCGAGGTACTGGCGGGCGAACTCCTTGTTGTCGCCGATGTAGGAGGCCGTCACGCGGGCGATGCGGCGGGCCGCCAGCAGGATGCCGAGGCCGCCGCCGTCCACCCCGCAGTTGTTCGACACCACGCCGATCCCCGTCACGCCGGTGGCGTAGAGGGCCTGGATCAGGACGTTGGGGATGCCGCTGAGCCCGAAGCCGCCGACCGCGAACGACGCGCCGTCCGACACGCCGGCCAGCGCCTCCTCCGCGGTCGCGACCACTTTGTCTCTCCGCACGACGCTCCATTCATCGGGAGTGTTCGCATAGTGAACTTTAGTTCACTATTGTGATGTCGAGTATGCGTACGTGACCGCGCCCGTGTCAAAGGAGGGCCGATGGAGCCTGCGGGGACCCTCGAACGCGGCCTGGCCGTGCTTCGGGCGCTGACGGCGGATGCCGCCGGGCGCTCGCGCCCCATGCGGGTGCGCGCCACCGACCTCGTGCGCGCCACCGGCCTGGCCAGGTCCACGGTCGACCGCGTGCTGGCCACGCTGGTCCACCTCGGCTACGTCCGCGCGGAGGGGCGTGACCTGCTGCCCGCGCCGCGCCTGATGGAGCTGGGCGAGGCGTACCTCGCCTGCGGTGGCCTGCGCGACCCCCTCGCGCCGCCGGCCGAGCGGCTCGCGGAGGAGCTGGACGAGTCCGTGTCGCTGGCCGTCCCGGACGGCGACGGGGTGCGCTTCATCGGCCAGTTCACCCGCAGGCGCACCATGTCGGTCGCCTTCCGGGTCGGCGACCTGCTGCCCGCCGACCGCTGCGCGGCGGGCCTGGCCCTGCGCGACCCCGCCGCGCCGTGGGCCGAGGACGACCAGCTCATCGAGCCGGGCCTGGTCGCGGTCGCGGTGCCCGTACGCGACCCGCGGGGGGAGGCGGTCTGCGCGGTGAGCGTCGTCAGCCACACCAGTCGGCACACCGCCGCCAGCCTGCGCGACTACGCGCTGCCCCGGCTGCGCGAGACGGTCGCGGCCATGGAGGCGGCCCTGACCGAGCCGGCGCCCCGGCCCCCTCTGGCACCGGCCCCCGCGGACCCTTCTCGCGCCGCGAAGGAGGAGTTGGGCGCGGGATACCTGCAGTCGCTGGCTCGCGGTCTTGCCGTGCTGGTGGCGCTCGGCTCGGCCCGCGGCGGGCTGAGCCTGGCCGACGCCGCCAAGATCACCGGGCTTCCGCGCGCCACCGTGCGGCGATCCTTGCAGGTGCTGGCGCGGCTGGGCTACGTGGCCTGCGCCGACTCCCGCTTCGCCGTGCTCCCCAAGGCGATGGAGCTGGGCTACGCCGCCCTGTCCGAGCGCACGTTCGGCGAGGTCGTCCAGCCGCACCTGGCCGACCTGGTGGCCCGCGTCCACGAGTCCGCCTCGGTCGGGGTGCTGTCGGGCGACGACGTCCTGTACGTGGCCCGCGTGCCCACCGTGAGCATCATGACCGTCAACATCACGGTCGGCACCCGCTTCCCCGCGTACGCCACCTCGATGGGCCGGGTGCTGCTGGCCGACCAGCCTGAAGAACGGGTGGCCGCCATCGCGCCCGAGCCGCTGACCCGCCACACCATCACGGCGCCCGACCGGCTGCGGGCCGCCGTCCGGCAGGCCGCCGAGGACGGCTACGCGCTGGTCGACCAGGAGCTGGAGGAGGGGGTCCGGTCCATCGCGGTGCCGGTCCGGGGCCGGGACGGGCGGGTGGTCGCGGCCGTCAACGTCGCCACCCACGCCAGCCGGGCCACCCGCGCCGACCTGCTCCGCGACGTCCTGCCCGCGCTGGCCGAGACGGCCGCCAAAATGTCCGCCGACCTGCGGCACGTCCCCGTGACGCCCTGGACGACTTAGGACGTACCCAGGTGCCGGGCCGGGACCGGACGCCGTTCGGCCGGGAACGGACGGTCCGGCTGGGGGGTGCTGTCAGCCCCTGCCAGTGAGCGCGTTCACCGGGTTCGATGGATCGCGAAAGGTGCGAATGGCGCGCCATTGACGAAGTCGTCGTCGGCCTGCGCGAGTGTCGATGCGAGAAACAGCAAGGAGAACGGTCATGCGGCAAGTGGTGATGCACACCGCCGGAGACGTCCGCGTGGAGGAGCGCGAGGATCCGAGGATCGTCGAGCCCACGGACGCGATCATCCGGTTGACGGCGACGTGTATCTGCGGGTCGGACCTGTGGCCGTACCGTGGCGTCGAACCGGCTGACCACCAGGTGATGGGCCACGAGTACGTCGGCGTCGTCGAGGAGATCGGCGCGGACGTGAAGAACGTCAAGGTCGGCGATTTCGTGGTCGGGTCGTTCGTCATCTCCGACAACACGTGCGAGATCTGCCGGTCCGGCTACCAGTCCCAGTGCGTGCATGGCTCCTTCGTGGCGCAGACGATCGGTACCCAGTCCGAGCGGGCTCGCATCCCCTACGCGGACGGCACGCTTGTTCCCACGCCGGGGCAGCCGGATCCGGAGCTGATCCCCTCGCTGCTGGCCGCGTCCGACGTGCTCGGCACCGGCTGGTTCGGCGCCGTCGCCGCCGAGGCCGGCCCCGGCAAGACTGTTGCCGTCGTGGGTGACGGGGCGGTCGGCCTGATGGGTGTCCTGGCCGCCAGGCAGCTCGGCGCGGAGCGGATCATCGCGATGTCCCGCCACCCCGAGCGGCAGGAGCTCGCCCGGTTCTACGGCGCGACCGACATCGTCACCGAGCGGGGCGACGAAGGCGTGGCGAAGATCAAGGAGTTGACGAACGGGCTCGGCGCCCACAGCGTGATCGAGGCGGTCGGCACGCAGGAGTCCACCATGCAGGCGATCGGTGCGACCCGTCCCGGCGGGCACATGGGCTTCGTCGGGGTGAACTACGACGTCGCGATTCCCGGCATCGACCTGTTCTTCGCCGGCATCCACGTCCACGGCGGGCCTGCCCCGGTTCGCCGGTTCCTGCCCGAGCTGATCCAGCTCATCTGGGACCGCAAGATCGATCCTGGCAGGGTCTTCGACCTCACCCTTCCGCTGGAGGACGCCGCGGAGGGCTACACGGCGATGGATGAGCGTCGGGCCATCAAGGTCTTGCTGACCGTCTGACGCGCGGTTGTGGCGGACGGCACCGCAGCGCCGATCAGGTCAGGCGACAGGTCTACGGTGGAGGATATGAGCAGGAAGGACGAGGTGCGGGAGTTCCTGATCTCCCGCCGGGCGCACGTGACCCTCGAACAGGCGGGACTGCCCGACTTCGGCGGCGAACGGCGCGTGCCCGGCCTGCGCCGCGAAGAGGTCGCCATGCTCGCCGGTGTCAGCGTCGACTACTACACCCAGCTCGAACGCGGCAAGATCCGCGGCGCCTCCGAGAGCGTGCTCAACGCCGTCGCGCGAGCGCTGCAACTCAACGATGTCGAACGCGAATACCTGTTCGACCTGGCCCGCCCCACCCCGACGACGCCGGCCGCGCGCAGCCGGCGGCGGGCCAGGCCGTCGGTGCGGGCCTCGGTGCACCGGGTCCTCGGCAAGCTGGCCGTGCCCGCGGTCGTGGTCAACGCGCAGCAGGACCTCATCGCCGCGAACCTCATGGGCCGCGCGCTGTTCGCCCCGCACTTCGAGGCCGAGGAGCCGAACCTGGCCCGCTTCATCTTCCTCGACCCTCGCGCTCGAGATTTCTACGTCGACTGGCCCCTTGCCCGCAGTATGACCGCCGCGATGCTGCGACTCGAAGCCGGACGCGACCCGCTCAACCAGGAGCTCACCGCACTCATCGGAGAGCTCTCCACGCTCAGCCCACAGTTCCGCGCGGATTGGGCCGAGCGGGACGTGCACGAGCACCGCACCGGCCGGAAGGTCTACCGCCACCCCGAAGTCGGCGAGATCGACGTCACCTTCGACGTGTTCGAACTGCCCGGCGAGCCGGGCCTGTCCATTTGCGCCTTCAGCGTCGAAGAGGGCTCACCGTCCGCTGACAGGTTCGCCCTCCTGTCCAGCTGGGCCGCCACCCAGGGATTCGGGAGCCGGCAGGGCGTGACCGCGGCCCACGGTGAGTAACCGGCAGACAGCGCGGAACCAGCCGGTCACGCAGGCGCGAGAGGACTGACATGGCACTGATTCTGGTAACCGGGGCATCCACCGGGCTCGGGCGCGACACGGCGAACGCGCTGGCCGACGGCGGGCACGACGTGGTCATCCACGTCCGCAACCGGGCCCGTCTCACCGGCGCGGACCACACCGCCAGGTGGAAGGACGTCGTCATCGGGGATCTCTCCGAGCTGGACGAGATCCACGACGTTGCCCGGCAAGCCCGCAGGTTCGGCCGCTTCGACGCCGTCATCCACAACGCCGGCACCATGCGGTCTCCCGAAGCGGGCATCGTCAACACCGTCGCGCCGTACATGCTGACGGTCCTGATGGACAAACCAGGCACGCTCATCTACCTCAGCAGCGCCATGCACCGAAGCGGTTCCACCGACCTGCGCCGGCTGGGCACCGGCACCGCTTCCTACAGCGACAGCAAGCTGTGGGTCACCACGCTCGCGCTGGCGGTCGCGTCGCGGTGGGAGGGAACCTCGAGCCATGCGGTCGACCCGGGGTGGGTCCCCACACGCATGGGAGGCGCCGGCGCGCCGGATGACCTGGCAGCCGGACACCAGACACAAGTGTGGCTCGCCACCCACCATGACGTGCGCCCGGGCACCGGCGGCTACTGGCATCACCGGCAGGTGCAGACGCCACACCCCGCGTCGCAGGACGAAGATTTCCAAGATCGCCTCATTCACGCCTTGGAGAGCCACACGGGCGTCCCGCTCGTCTGACCGCGGGCCCCGCCGCACCAAGGCCGGAGCGGGTCCCCTCGGGCACCCGCGTTATGGAGCGATCGGCTGACCCGCGGCCGGCTTCGGCTTGCTGATCTGTCCTTCGGCGTCGACCACGACCACCTCGACTCCCTCAGCCGAGAACGGGGCCAGCGCGTCCTCCGAGGCTCCGGCGTCGGTCACCAGCGTCCAGGGCCGGGGGAGCCGGACCCAGGCGTGGAACGGACGTCGCCCGAGCTTGGCCGCATGCGCCAGCACGTAGGTCCTGTGGGAACTGCGCGCCATGAGCTCCTTGAGCCGGGTCTGCTGGAGGTCGGCCTCGCAGATCCCGCGGTCGGCGGTGACTCCGTCAGCCCCGAGAAAGACGCGGTCGAACGACATCCGCTCCAGGGCGGTCTCGGTGACGGGGCCGACGAATCCCTGGCTGAGGTGGCGCAGCCTGCCGCCGAGACACTCCACATGGAGGCCCTCGACGTCGTCGAGCTCTTTCAGCACCGTCAGGCTCGTGGTGGCGATCAGGAGCTGGGTGCTGGAGCGCAGTTCGTGAGCCAGCGCCGCGACGGTCGAGCCTGCGTCGAGCAACACGGACTCCCCGGCTCCGATCTGCTGGGCCGCCCACCGGGCGATTCCGCGCTTGGCCTCGAAGGCGTCACCGACGCGCTGGCGCAACGAGTCCTCGGGGTGCGCGACGACGGCCATCGCACCGCCGTACGTGCGGGCCAGCAGCCCCTGCGCGGTCAGCCGGGCGAGGTCACGCCGGATGGTCGAGGACGTCACGTCGAACGTCGAGGACAGCTCTTCGACGCTGGCCAGACCGCTGGTCGTGGCCAGACGCACGATCTCGGCGCGCCGACGCTCAGAGTTACTGGACAACGCTCCTCCTTCTCGGCTTGTCGTTCAACGCCCCGGGGTCAGACGGCCGGGCTGGGAGACATCTGGGCGGCCTGCCGCAGCGCCTCGATCATGCTACCGACCTCGGCGAGGCCCTTCCCGGCGATGTCGAAGGCGGTTCCGTGGTCCACGGACGTGCGGATGACGGGCAGTCCCACGGTGATGTTCACCCCGGCCTCGATGCCGAGGATCTTCACCGGGCCGTGGCCCTGGTCGTGGTACATCGCCACGATGAGGTCGTAGTCTCCGCGCCCCGCGACGAAGAACGCCGTGTCGGCGGGCAGCGGTCCCTGCACGTCGATCCCGTCGGCCTTCAGGACCTCGATGGCGGGAACGATCTTCTCGGCCTCCTCCCCGTACCCGAACAGGCCGTTCTCCCCGGCGTGCGGGTTGATGCCGCACACGCCGATGCGCGGGTTGTCGATCCCGGCCCGCCGCAGCGCCTCGTGGCCGCGGCGAACGGTCCGTTCCACCAGGCCGGGTTCGATCTTCGCGATCGCGTCGATCAGCCCGATGTGCGTGGTGACGTGGATGACCCGGATCTTCGGTGAGGACAACATCATGGACACCTCGTCGATCCCGGTCAGGTGCGCGAGGAGCTCGGTGTGTCCCGGGAAGATGTGGCCGCCCGCGTGCAGGGCCTCCTTGTTCAGCGGTGCCGTGCAGATCGCCTGCACCTCCCCGGCCATCGCCAGCCCGCTGGCGACGCGTACGTAGTGGTACGCGGCCGCCCCCGCCACGGGGGAGACCTTCCCCCAGGGCAGATCCTCCGGCAGCAGCGCGAGATCGATGACATTGACGCGTCCCGGCTCGAACACGGCATCGGCCACGGTGTCGACCGCCACGATCTCGGTGTCGATCCCGAGGATGTCGGCCGCCTGGCGCAGCCGTACGGCGTCGCCGATGACGACGGGACGGCAGAGCTCGGCGACGTGGGGGTCCTGGAGGGCGCCGACGATGACTTCCGGGCCTACGCCGGCTCCGTCACCCATGGTGACGGCGATGATCGGGGTGGCCGCGGTGCGCGGCTGTGCGCCGACGGCGGCGGTGGTGATGCTCACTTGGGGACCTTTCGCTTGGTTCTGGGGAGGGGCGGGGTCAAGGGTTGCGAGGGAGCGCGCGGCCAGGGCCCTGACGATCTCGATGAGCGAGTCGGCTCCCCCGAAGCTGCCCGGGCGGGTGACCACGGAACGGCCGTCGGGCGTCCGGGAGTGGACGGCTCCCGGGTGCACCTGTCCGACCGGTGTCAGTTCCCGCACCTGAAGGGCGTCAAGGACGCGCCGGGCGGTCTCGCCGCCGGTCAGCACGAGGTCCACCGTCCGCGGGGACGCGCGCACCGCGTCCGCGACGACCTCGGCCAGCCGCCGCGCGATGTCACGCGAGGCCGCCGGCAGGACGGCGCCGGCGGAGTCGAGGAAGGCCACGACCGCCCGCTCGCCGATCGGGATGCTGGGGAGGGGGTCCCGTCCGGAGGGTGTGCCCAGGAGCGCTGTCAAGGGCAGGGCCACGGGTACGGCTCCCGCCTCGACCAGCCGGCGGACCTGCTCGGCCGCGACCGGCTCGGCGCTGCCCACCACGACGAGCGGCGCCGGGCGGGCCACGTCGCCGTGCTGCGCGGTATGCGCAGGGGCGGGCTCATGCTCCTCGACGTGCGTCTGCTCGATGGCCGTCTGCCCGACGGGCGTCTGCCCGACGGGCGTCTGCCCGACGGGCGTCTGCCCGGTGGCCGCCTGCTCGACGGCCGTGCCGAGACTCCGCAGATGACGCCCGAGCGCGTCGGCGAGTCCGCCGGATCCGACCAGCCGCACCGACGGTACGGCCAGCGCGGCACGCAGCACGGCGTCCAGATCGGCATCCGTCTCGGCGTCGCACAGCGCGATGTGCGAGTCATCGGCGCAGGAAGCGATCGCGTCGGAAAGGCGATCCGATCGCACGGTCGCGAGGTCCAGCACGCGGGCCGGAAGCGGCGCCAGGGCCGCCTCGACCGACGCCGGAGGGGAGACGCCGTCCACCGCCCAGGCGTTCGCACGGTGGAGGGCCACACCGGCCAGGTAAAGCACGCCGCCGCGTACCACCCGATCCAGACCGGGCAGGGCAGGGGCGACGACGATGCCGGCCCCAGGCGCCATGAGCGCGGCCACCTCCGCCGCGACGTTGCCGCGCAGCAGAGAGTCGATCTTCTTGAAGACCAGCCGCGGACGCCCGGCCGAGGCCAGGGCGACCGCGGAACGCACCGCCGCGGCGGCCTCGGCGGGATGCCGGTGCCGGGAGTCGGTATCGACCACCAGGATGTCGGCGGGATCGCACTCGTCCCGCACGGCCTGGTGCGTGAGAACAATCCTCGTGCGTGTTCCGCGCATAACTATTCGCGCTGCCGACTCGGCCGCGCCCGAGAGGTCGTCGGCCACGATGAGGACACCGTGCGCGGCCGTGCTTCTCCTGGGCGTCAAGGAATCCCCCGATGTGTTCGATCTATGCACCTCAGACAGGCTTTCACTATCCCTGCGAACCCTCATGCGCGATCCGCTCCGGAGCGAGGCGTGCACGTCGGCGCAGCCTTCGTCTTGACTGGATGATGTCACAGCTTGCACAAAATGCGCTAGAGCTCTTGCGCGAAGCGCGCATGCGTGTAATGGTGCAGCAACGTCGTTGTGACGTGGGAAACATCCGGTCCTGGCAGGCGGCCGCTGAGAAGCGCACCGCTGAGGACGGTCCAGAAAGCGAGAAGCCCAGTGACTCATCTCGGAAGCGGCCCCCAGTACTCCCGGCGAAGTCTTCTCCGTCTCGGTGCTCTCACCGGCGCGGCCATGACGTTGAGTCCCCTCGCCGCCTGCGCGGGACCGGGGCCCGTCCCCGGCGCCGGCTCTGGTGCCGGTTCCACCGCCGGTCCTGGCCTCACGCTGGCGCTCAACCGCTCGCTCGTGTCGCTGGACAACAAGCTCAACCAGTTCGACGCCGCCGTCAGCGTCCAGCGCGGCGTCCGCCAGGCGCTGACCTTCATCGATCCGAAGCTCACCGTGCAGCACGTCCTGGCCGAGAGGTTCGAGCTGACGGCTCCCACCGAGTGGACGGTCAAGCTGCGGGACGGCGTCCGCTACTCCGACGGCAGCCCGGTCAAGGTCGAAGACGTCTCAACGGCCCTGCAGATGTACCAGAAGGTCCCCGGGTCGTTCCTGGCCGGCCTGTTCCCCGAATGGCCGACGGTCACCCCCGTCGACGCGAGCACCTTCAAGCTCGTGACCGAGAACCCGGTGCCGACGCTCGACTACCTGATGGCGAACATCCTGATCACCCCCGCCGCCGCGAACAAGGCGGAGGAACTTCAGGGCGGCATCGGCTCGGGCCCCTACGTCGTCACCTCCGCGAACCGGGGCACCGGCGAGTACACGCTGCAGGTCAACGACAAGTACTGGGGCCCCGCGCCCGGGATCAAGACCGTACAGGTCAGGTTCCTCCCGGAGGAGGCCAACCGCGTCGTCGCCCTGCGCAGCGGCGAGGTCGACGTGATCGACGCGATCTCCCCCGATGCGATCAGCCAGCTGTCCGGTCTCGGCGACGTGGAGATCCAGCAGGTGCCGAGCACCCGCATCACGCAGCTCTTCTACAACTTCCGCAAGCCCTCCGGGCACCCGCTCGCCGACGCGCGCGTGCGCGAGGCGCTCAGCTACGCCATCAACGGCCCCTCCCTGATCAAGGACGTCTTCGCCGATTCGGTGACCCAGGCCCGGGGCGTGGTGGCCGACACCCTGACCGGGGCGGTGCAGACCGGCGAGTACGTCTACGACCCGCAGAAGGCCAAGCAGATGCTCGAGGCCGCCGGGGTGAAGGATCTCAAGATCAAGATCATCTGGGAGACCGGGGAGTTCGCCAACGACACGAGCGTCATGGAGGCCGTGGTGGAGATGCTCAAGGCGGTCGGCGTGCAGGCCGAACTCCAGCAGTTCCAGCCGGGCGGCGACATCTCCAAGTGGCGGCAGGGCCGGGGCGGCGACTGGGACGTCCTCGGCAACGGCTACCCCGGCCCGACCGGGCTGGCGCTTACTCCGCTGCAGGGCATGTTCGCCGGCACGAAGGAGAAGGAGGCCACCCGGGACACCTACCACGGCTACGTGTTCCCCAAGATCACCGAAATGCTCCAGAAGGCCTCCCGGGAAACCGACAAGACGGCCCGGGACGCCCTGCTCGCCACAGCCCAGAAGGAGATCTGGAACACCTGGCCCTGCATGTGGGCCTTCGTCCCCAAGACCGTCATCGCCCGGCGCAAGCGCGTGCAGAACGTACTGCTCAGTCCCACCAACTCCTACGACCTGGCATCTGTCCGGCTGAATGGATGACTCGTGGTCCGATATGTCGCCCAACGTGTCGGGCAGAGCCTGCTGGCGATCTTCCTGACCGTCTCCACAGTCTTCGTCCTCGTACGGCTGGCGCCAGGGGATCCGGCCGCCGCCTACGCCAGCCCCCTGGCCACCACGGCGGAGCTCGAACGCATCCGCGTCCAGTTCGGCCTGGACAAACCGCTGATACAGCAGTACGGAATCTTCGTTCGTGACCTGTTCAGCGGCAATCTCGGCACGTCCTTCTCCTTCCAGGCCCCCGCCCTGGACGTCGTCCTCAGCCGGATGCCGTACACCGTCATGCTCGCGGTGTCCTCCATCCTGTTCGCCGCGGTCGTGGCCATCCCGCTCGGCGTCTGGATGGCGCGGCACGCCGACACCGCCCGCGAGCTGGGGGCCAACGTGGCCATGATCGCCGGCCAGTCGATGCCGGAGTTCTGGAGCGGCATCATGCTCCTGACCATCTTCGCGGTGCTCGTCCCCGTGCTGCCGGCATCCGGGTTCACCAGCTGGGGCGGCCTGGTGCTGCCGACCGTGACGGTCGGCATCCTGCAGATCGCGCTGATCTCCCGCCTGGTGCGCCGGGAGATGGGGACCGGCTTCGCGGCTCCCTACCTGACGATCGCCCGCTCCCGCGGCATCTCCGAGCGCGGCCTGACCTGGCGCTACGCCATGGGCAACTCGGCCGTCCCGGTGGTGACCGCGCTCGGCACCCGGTTCGCCGCCATGCTCAACGGCGTGGTGGTGGTCGAGGTCGTCTTCGCCTGGCCAGGTGTCGGATCGCTCGTCGTGCGCGCGCTGGAAACCAGGGACTATCCGCTGATCCAGGCGACCGTCCTGGTCACGGCCATCCTGACGGTGGCCGTCCAACTCCTCATCGATCTGGCCTACCCGCTGCTCGACCCGCGGGTACGACTCGGGAAGGCGGTGGCCTCATGACCGCCATGGAGGCCGGCCCCGCCGACGGCTTCGGAGACCAGGACGTCCCGGAGCCCCCCGCCCGGCCCAGCGCGGTGACCGCCAAGGATCTCGCGCGATCCGCGGCGGTCCGCCGCCGCAAGGGCGCGCGGCTGAAGCTGTGGATCGGCTCGGTGTGCGTGGCCCTGGTCGTCGTGCCCGTCGTCCTGGCCAACGTGCTGCCGATCCCCGGCCCGGACGAGCAGAGCCTCGGCCTGCGCCGCCTGCCACCGCTGACCGGCGGGCACCTGTTCGGAACCGACCAGCTCGGCAGGGACCTTCTCTCCCGGGTCCTGCACGGCGGCCAGGTCTCGCTCACCGTCGGGGTGCTGGCCATCGTCGTGTCCGGCATCATCGGCCTCATCGCCGGCGCCGCGGCCGGATTCTTCGGCGGCTGGGTCGACACCGTGGTCTCCCGCCTGCTGGAAGCCCAGCTCTCGCTGCCTCTGCTGTTGATGCTGCTGCTGGTCGTCGCGCTCTTCGGCCCCTCCATCCCGGTCATCACCTTCGTGATCGCGATCGCGCAGTGGCCGGAGGTGGCTCGCCTGACCCGTTCCCTGGTGCTCGTCGAGCGGGAGAAACCCTATGTGGCCGCGGCCCGGGTGCTCGGCCTGCGCCGCGTCACCACCCTGCTCCGGCACGTGCTGCCCAACGTCGTCAAGCAGGCCACACTCGTGATCCTGCTGCTGCTGGCCCAGGCCGTGCTGCTGGAGAGCGCGCTGAGCTACCTGGGCGCCGGCCCGCAGCGCCCGTTCGCCACCTGGGGCCGCATCATCTCCGACGGCCAGGACTACATCACGACGTCGTGGTGGCTGGTCACGCTGCCCGGACTGGTCATCGTGCTGCTCGTCGTCGGAGTCAACCTGCTCGGAGACGGGCTTCGGGACCGCGTACGCAGGCGGAAAGGGAAGGTGAGCCGAGCATGACAGCCGAGTTCGACGAGGCTGATCGTCCCCTGCTGGAGGTCGAGGACCTGCAGATCGAGCTGATCACCGAAGCCGGTATCGTCCGCGCAGTGGACGGCGTCAGCTTCCTCATCCGCCAGGGCGAAACCGTGACGATCATCGGTGAGTCCGGATCCGGCAAGTCCACCACGGCCATGGGCATTCTGCGGCTGCTCCCGCCGGAGCTGGCGGTCCTGTCCGGCAGAGCCCGCTTCCAGGGTGTCGACGTCATCGCCGATCCGCGCGCGGCGCGCAAGGTACGCGGGCGTACCGTCTCCCTCATCCCGCAGGATCCGATGACGGCGCTCAGCCCCGTCCACACCATCGGGCAGCAGCTCCGTGAGGCCGTTCGGCTGCGGCACCGCGGCCTGTCCAAGTCGGAGACCATCGCGCGATCCGTCGACCTGCTGGCCAAGATGCACATCCCCGATCCGGAGTCCCAGCTCCGCAAGTATCCGCATCAGCTGTCAGGCGGCATGCTGCAGCGCGTGCTCATCGCGCTCGCGCTCGCCGGGTCGCCCGTACTGCTCGTCGCCGACGAACCGACCTCCGCCCTGGACGTCACCGTCCAGGCAGGCATCCTCGACCTGCTGCTCGAAGTACAGGAGAACACCGGCATCGGCATCCTCATGATCACTCACGACATCGGCGTGGCCCGGCTCGTCTCCGACCGCATCCATGTCATGAAAGACGGGCGATTCGTCGAGTCCGGCGAGGCCGAACAGATCGTCGACGCGCCGGGCGATCCGTACACCAGGAAGTTGCTGTCGGCGGTCCCGCGGCTCGGCCCGTGGGACGAGGACGGTGAGTCGCCGGAAGCGCCCCTCGACGACGGGTCGCCCGCCGACCCGGTGGCACTGGGAGAATCCCGATGACCGATGACGCGTTCCTCGAGGTCGACGGCCTCGTCGTGGACTATCCCGTCGCGCACGGCTTGTTCCGCGCGGTCGACGACGTCAGCTTCACCGTCCGGCAGGGCGGCACCCTGGCCATCGTGGGGGAGTCGGGCTGCGGCAAGTCCACGATCGCCCGGTCGATCGTACGGCTGGTCAAGCCCACCGCTGGCCGCATCGTGGTGGGCGGCACCGACATCGCGGGGCTGAGCGAGAAACAGCTGCGCCCGATGCGCAACCGGGTACAGATGATCTTCCAGGACCCGTACGGATCGCTCGACCCGCACCTGTCGGCGGAGGAGATCGTCGCGGAACCGCTGCGGGTGCGCGGAATGCGCGACAGACGCGCACGGGCCAAGGAGGCGGCCAGGCTCATCGACCAGGTGGGCCTGCCCGCCACGGCCCTCGAGCGCCGCCCGCCGGAGTTCTCCGGCGGCCAGCGCCAGCGCATCGGCATCGCCAGAGCCCTGGCTTCCCAAGCCGATCTGCTCGTCTGCGACGAGGCGACGAGCGCTCTGGACGTGTCCGTCCAGGCGCAGGTCCTCGCCCTGCTGATGAGGATCCAGGCCGAGACCGGTCTCACCTATGTCGTGATCTCCCACAACCTCGGTGTGGTCAGGGAGATCAGCGAGGACATCATCGTCATGAGCAAAGGGCGCCTGGTCGAGTCCGGCCCGACCCGGAAGGTGCTGGCCGCGCCGGCCCACCCCTACACCCGCGCCCTCCGCAGGGCCGCGCTGGACCCGTCCGCCATACGCGGGCGCAAGCCGCGCGATCTGGTGCGGGCCCCGTCCGCCAAGCAGTCCCCCGGGACACCTGTTCAGCGAGGAACCGACCGATGACACCTTCTGTACCGGCGATCTCCGTACCGGCGGCGACACCGGCAGCGACACAGTCCGGGGCGCGCATCGGACTGTCCCGGCTGGTGCTGGGCACCATGACGTTCGGCGACACGGCCGACGCGAAAGAGGCCGCGCGCATGCTGGACGCGGCGCTCGACGCCGGCATCACCGGGGTGGACACCGCGAACGTCTACGCGGGCGGCGCGACCGAGTCCATCCTGGGACCGCTGCTCGCCACCCGGCGCGACGGGGTCGTCCTCGCCACCAAGGCCGGCATGCCCCATCCGGACGCGGGCGATGACGCGCCGTTGTCCGCCAAGGCGTTGCGGGCGAGCCTCGAAGGCAGCCTGCGCCGCCTGCGGGTCGACCACGTCGACCTGTTCTACCTGCACCAGCCCGACCGCCGCACGCCGCCGGCCGAGACGCTCGGCGCCGTCGCCGAGTTCGTCGCCGAGGGCAAGATCGGCGCGCTCGGCGTCTCCAACTACGCGGCCTGGCAGATCGCCGAGCTCAACCACACCGCCGACGCCGTCGGCGCGCCGCGCCCGGTCGTCGCCCAGCAGCTCTACAACCTCCTGGCCCGCAGGGTGGAGGAGGAATACCTGGAGTTCGCGCAGAGCACCGGCCTGACGACCATGGTCTACAACCCGCTCGGCGGGGGCCTGCTCACCGGCCGGCACACCTTCGAGCAGGACCCTTCCGCCGGCCGCTTCGGCGACTCCAAGCTCGCCCCCATGTACCGGCAGCGGTACTGGAACCCGGCGCTGTTCGAGGCCGTCACCGCCCTCGGTGAGATCGCCGCGCAGTCGGGCACCCCCCTCGTCGAGCTGTCTCTGCGGTGGCTGCTCCATCGCGACGGCGTGGGGGCCCTCCTGCTCGGCGGTTCCAAGGTCGAACACCTCCGCGCGAACATCGCGACCGCCGCGGCAGGACCCCTCCCCGAGGACGTCGTGGCAGCCTGTGACCGCGTGGGCGCGGCGCTGCGCGGCCCCATGCCCGCCTACAACCGATGAGAGCCGACCACCGAGGAGAAGGCCAGCCGTGAGCATCACCGACTTCACCGCCAGGATCCGTGCCCGGCAACCCGCACTGGGCTACTGGTCCGTGCTCGATTCGCCCGTGTCCACCGAGCGCATCGCGCGCCTCGGATACGACTACGTGTGCCTGGACGCCCAGCACGGACTGCTGGGCTACTCGGGGTTGCTGAGCGGCCTGACCGCGATCGACGCGGGCGGCGTGTCCGCGGGCCTGGTCAGAGTCGAGGCGAACAACCCCGCCCCCATCGGCCGCGCCCTCGACGCGGGCGCCGCAGGCGTCATCGTGCCTCTCATCGACACCGCCGAGGACGCCGCGGCCGCTGTCTCCGCGACCCGCTATCCACCGAAGGGGCGCCGCTCGTACGGCCCGATGCGCTCCGCGCTCCGCATCGGACCGCGCCCCGCGGACAGCGACGCCACCGTGCTGGTCCTCGCCATGATCGAGACGGCACAGGGGCTGGCGAACATCGAAGCGATCTGCGCCACCCCCGACCTGGACGGCGTCTACGTCGGCCCGTCCGATCTGTGCCTGGCCCTGGGCGGCGCCTTCCCCGGCGACCCCGCGATCGCCTCCCAGTTCGAGGACGCGCTGGTCACGGTGCGTGAAGTCGCCAGGTCCGCCGGTATCGCCGCCGGCATTCACACCCCCGACGGCGGAACGGCCGCCAAGCGCCTGGCCGAGGGATACACCTTCGCCACCATCGCCTGCGACCTCGTCCACCTCGAACAGGTCGCGAAGTCCCACCTGACCGACGCCCGAGCCCAGTCTCGCCAAGGAGAGCAGTGAGCCAGTCCCCGACATCCGTCCCCGATCACCTGCCCATGGACGGACTGATCCGGGTTCGCGACGACGATCCGGACCGCCGTGACGCGTACCTGATCGCGCCCGCCGTGCAGAACCACGCGGCCAACCTCATGTCGCTGCACGACGGTGATCTCGGCTGCGTGTGGTTCGGCGGCACGCAGGAAGGCGTCTCGGACATCTCCATCTGGTTCTCCCGGCTGCAGAAGGGCGCGGACACCTGGTCCACGCCCACGCGGCTGTCCGACGACATGACGCGTTCCGAGCAGAACCCGGTCCTGTTCCCTACACCCGCCGGAGAGCTGTGGCTGCTGTACACCGCCCAGCACGCCGGGAACCAGGACACCGCCGAAGTCCGCCGTCGCATCTCCCGAGACGACGGTCAGACCTGGGGGCCCGTGCACACCCTCTTCCCCGCCACGAGCCGCGGCGGCGTCTTCGTCCGGCAGCCCGTGCTCGTGCTGCCCTCCGGCCGATGGCTCCTGCCCGTCTTCAACTGCGTCACCACGCCAGGTAGGCGCTGGGTCGGCGACCGTGACACCAGCTCCCTCATGATCTCCGACGACGAGGGACGAACCTGGCGCGAGCAGCTCGTCCCCGACAGCACCGGCTGCGTCCACATGAACGTCCACCTCCTGGCCGACGGCACGCTGCTCGCGCTGTTCCGCAGCCGCTGGGCGGATTCGATCCACGCCAGCCGGTCGGAGGACGAAGGCGTGACCTGGAGCGCTCCCGCCGCCACCGAACTGCCCAACAACAACTCCTCCATCCAGTACGTCACACTTCGTGACGGCCGGCTCGCGCTGGTGTTCAACGCCAGCAGCGCGGCCGACGCCACCGAGCGGCGAGTCTCCCTGTACGACGAGATCGATGACGAGGGCCTCGCCGCGACCCCGGCGACCCCGGTCGGCGAAGAGCCGGCACCAGCCGGGAGCGATGAGCGGACCGCGTTCTGGGGCGCCCCGCGCGCGCCCATGACCCTCGCGCTGTCCGACGATGGTGGGCGCACGTGGCCGATCCGCCGCGATCTGGAGGTGGGCGACGGCTACTGCCTGACCAACAACTCCCGCGAGGGTCTCAACCGGGAGTACTCCTACCCGTCCATCCAGGAAACCGCCGACGGCGACCTGCACATCGCCTTCACCTACCACCGCCGCGTCATCAAGTACGTACGGGTACGACCCGAGTGGGCCGCCCGCGCCGCGGGCGTCTGACATGTCGACGGACACCACGCCAGACCGCCACACCGCGGAGCAGCCGCAGCACGCGGTGGTGACCGGGGCCAGCTCCGGCATCGGCCAGGCCATCGCCGCGCGCCTGCTCCGCGAGGGCTGGAAAGTCACCGGGATGAGCCGTACCCGCCCTCCGGAGCACCGCCAGGACAGCCCGGCCTACTCGTGGATCCAGGCCGACCTGACCGACCTCGACCAGTTGGCCGACGCATCGGCCGCGGTGGGCACCGTCGACGCCGTCGTTCACGCGGCGGGCCTGCAACGCTCCGCACCGCTCGGACGCCTCTCGGCACCGGACGGCGCCCTCATGTGGCGCGTCCACGTCGAGGCCGCGACCGTTCTGGTGAACGCCCTCGCCGGCGCGATCCGCCCAGGTGGCCGCGTCGTGCTGATCGGAAGCCGCACGATGGCGGGCGCGGTGGGCAAGAGCCAGTACGCGGCGACCAAGGCCGCGCTCGTGGGCCTGTCCCGTTCCTGGGCCATGGAACTGGCCCCGCGTGGCATCACCGTCAACGTGGTCGCCCCCGGCCCGACGGACACCCCCATGCTGCGGGATCCCGGACGTGCCGCCACGCCGCCACGGGTCCCGCCGCTGGGGCGATTCATCAGACCCGAGGAGGTCGCGGGACTGACGGCCTTCCTCCTCGGCCCGGAAGGGGGCGCGGTCACCGGCCAGCACCTGGTGATGTGCGGCGGCGCGTCCCTGTGAGCCGGCGGCTCCGTCTCCTGGCCTAGCGGACCTCCACCTCCGTGATGCGGGTGTAGTCGTTGGCGCTGTTCGAGGCCAGGGCGACGATGCGGACCGCGTCCGCCGTCACAGCGGCGAAGTCCGAGCGCACGCTGCCCGCGGTGTTGCCGCGGACCTGCGCGACCGTCTGCCACTGGCCGTTCAGCCCCGCCTGGACGTCCCAGTCGCGCAGCCCGACGCTCGAGGACGGGTAGCGCTCGGTGTTCAGGGTGTAGAGGTCGACGCGGGAGATCTGCTTGGGGCCGCCCAGCGCGATCGACACCGTGTCCGGCCAGGCCCTGGCCGTGGCGTCGTTCCAGCCGTTGCCCCCGGCCCAGCCGTTCGAGCCGGCGTCGCCGTCGGCGACGCTGCACGGCGGGTAGTTCGCGTTGGTGTGCTGGGACGAGGCGGTGACGGGGCGGCGCAGGGCGAGATTGCCGCCGTTGTCGAGCTGGTCCAGGGTGACGACCTGGACGGGGACCGACAGGGTGCGGTCCGGCGTCTTCAGGCGCAGCGCGTACTCGCCCTGCGGCGTGGTGGGCGGCACGGCGATCAGCAGCTTCGCGCCGAGCTCGTAGCCGGGCGGCAGGTAGCTGGTCAGCATCGAGCGGGAGGCGGACAGCGGCGCTGTCACCTCGACGGACATGGTCGCGTACGACGGCTTCCTGGCATCGCTGCGCATGCCGATCTCGAGCTTGGCCGGGCAGGCCGGGTCCACGCCGAGCGGGGCCACGACCCGGTCGGCGCCCGCGATGGGGGTCAGCCTGCCGGTGCCCTTGGAGGTGCCCGATCTGACGGTGAGCGACGGGTTCGACGGGGGCTCGGAGGGATCCTGTGCATGGGCGGCGGCCGGGGCGGTCACGACGACGGCGGTGGCGGCCAGCGCGGCGGTGAGGAGTCGCATGATCGGTCCTTCCTGTCAGAGCGCGTGCAGGCCGGGCACGCCGTCGAGGGTCACGAGGCTGGCCCTGGTGGAGACCGGCGCGCCGGGCCGGTCCACGTACGGCACCACCTTGAAGTCCGCCCGCCACTGGCTCCTGGTGACCTCGCAGGAGACGTAGCCGCGCTGGTAGCTGGAGAAGCGGAGATGCGGGTTGACCGGGTCGGTGCCGCCGGCCGGCAGGCCGGTGTTCGGGTTGCCGTTGCCGCCGCTGCTGACGGAGGTCCCGACGAACTCCACGCCGACAGTCTGCGAGGAGGGGTCGTCGAAGTTCGCCTTGAGCTCCCCGGCCAGGTTGTAGTGGATGTCGCCGGTCAGCACGACGGGGTTGCTGACCTGCCGCTCCACCATGCCGTTCAGCACGCGGTCCTTGGCGGCCTTGTAGCCGTCCCAGAGATCCATGCTGAGCTTCTGCGCGGGCCCGGCGTCGTAGTCGAGCTGGATCATGGCGATCTGCTGAGCCAGCACGTTCCACTTGGCGCGGGACTCGCCCAGGCCGTCGAGCAGCCACTTCTCCTGCTCGGCCCCGAGCATCTGGCGGGCCGGGTCGAGCCGCTCGGCGCAGTCGATCTGCTGCCCGTCGCCGCAGACCTGGTCGTCGCGGTACTGGCGGGTGTCCAGCACGTTGAACTCGGCCAGGTCGCCGAAGGAGAACCTGCGGTAGATCCGGGCGTCGGGCCCCTGCACGGCGGGCACCCTGATGGGCATGTTCTCCCAGTACGCGCGGAAGGCGTTGGCGCGGATCACCAGGTAGTCCTGCTCGGACACCTCGCCGCCGGGGCCGAAGCGGCCCGCCCAGTTGTCGAGCACCTCGTGGTCGTCCCAGGTGACGATCCACGGCGCCGCGTGGTGCGCGGCCTGCAGGTCGGGGTCGCTCTTGTAGAGGCCGTACTGGACGCGGTAGCGGTCGAGCGTGTCGCACTGCACCCGGAACTGCTCGGGCACCGGCGTGTTGCGGTTCCCGCCGGAAGGCACGATGCCGTACTCGTAGATGTAGTCCCCGAGGTGGAAGACGACGTCGGGACGCTCCTCGGCGAGGTGGCGGTAGGCGGCGTAGTAGCCGTCCTGCCACGACGCGCACGAGGCGAAGGCCAGATGCAGCGACTCGGGGCTGCTGCGCGGCGCGGGCGCCGTCCTGGTCCTGCCGACCGGGCTGAGCTCGCCGCCGGTGCGGAAGCGGTAGAAGTAGTCGCGGCCGGGGCGCAGCCCCTTCGCGTCCACGTGGACCGAGTGGCCGTACTCGGGGGTGGCCCACGTGGAGCCGTACCCCGCGCGCCGGGTGAACGCCTCGTCCTCGGCGATCTCCCACTCGACCTTGATCTTGTTGTACGGCAGCCCGCCCAGCGGTTCGAGCGGCCTGACCGCCAGCCGGGTCCAGAGGATCACCCGGTCGGGCAGCGGATCGCCGGAGGCGACGCCGAGCTGGAAGGGGTAGTCGCCGCTCACCGTGGCGGCTGCGGTCCACGGGTCGGCGAGGTCGGTGCTGAACGCCAGGGCTAATGCGCTCAGACCGAGGAACGAACGGCGCGTGTGCATGCTGCTTCCTCAGATGGGGGGCGAAAGCCCTCACTTTGTAGCAAGCAGGCAAGCTTGTAACAAGACTGAAGTTAAAAATCACACACAAACGTGTTACAACTGGGCGACCTCGACCCGCCGGTGCCGGTCGCGCAGGCGCTGCAGCATCTCGGCGGGGGCGTTGGCGTCGACCACGATGACGTCGAAGTCGTCGAGCGGCGCGACCCGGTGCAGCGCCACCCTGGCCAGCTTCGAGCCGTCCACGGCCAGGATCCGGCGGGTGCCCGAGCCCAGCATCGCCCGCTTGACCAGCACGATCTCCTGCTCCTGGTGGAAGGCGTACTGGTCGGAGACCGCGGAGGTGGAGACCACGACCACGTCCGTGCTGACCGCCTCGACCGCGTCCACGCAGCCCAGTCCGAGGAAAGAGTCGTGTGTGGCATGGTACTCACCGCCGAGCGCGATGAGCCGGATGTCGGGGGTGGCCGCGAGCAGCCTGATCGCCTCGAGGAAGTTCGTCAGCACGGTCAGCGGCGCGAGCTCGCCCAGGTGGCGGGCCACGGCCAGGGCCGTCGTGGAGTCGTCGAGCATCACGGAGCTGCCCGGCTCGATGAGCCCGGCCACCACCCTGGCGATCGCGTCCTTCTCCGCGGTGTGCGCCGTGAGCCGGTAGGCGATGTTGCTCTCCCAGACGTTGGAGGCCTGGGCGGTGGCGCCGCCGCGAACCTTGCGCACCATGCCCTGGCGCTCCAGCTCGTCGAGGTCGCGGTGCACGGTCATCACGCTGACGTCGAAGCTCTCCGCGAGCTCCGTCACCGTGGCCGAGCCACGCCGCACGATGTGCTCGGCCATGTCCCGCCACCGAGCGGACTTACCGGAGGTGTGCTGCCGCGAATTCACCCTGAGCCCTCACCCTTGCCTGGACGGTTGCGGATCCTACTCTTGACACTCTTCTCGGGCGACTCGTACTCTCCCGACATCCCTCATTTTTAACAAAATCGGCTGTTAACTTAACAGGCCCGTCATTAAAACGTTCGTATCGGCTCCCCCAGCGCCGGGCGAGGAGACATGACATGACCGATCTGCGTGACGCCCGACTGAGCCGGGTCCAGTTCTTCCGCATGATGGGTGGCCTCGCCGTGGCCGCGGCCGCCACCGCCTGCTCGACCAAGCCCGAGACCACCGCCACCACGGGCGGAGGGACCGCCGCCGCCGGGGTCGACCTGAAGTTCCTCGGCGTGGCCGACCAGAAGGCGCCGATGGACGCGCTGCTCGCCGCCTACCAGAAGGCGAAGCCGGAGGTGCGGCTCACCGCCTCCTTCGCCCCCACCGACCAGGTGCAGACCTCGGTCCGCACCCAGCTCGGCGCGGGCAACGCCCCCGACCTGCACGTGGTCTACCCGGGCAACGGCAGCGCGATGTCCATGAGCCAGATCGCCAAGGCCGGGCTGCTGGCCGACCTGTCCTCCCAGGCGTGGACGCAGACGATCCCCGCCGGGTTCAAGCCCGCCTTCCAGCTCGACGGCAAGACCTACATCTACTCCGCCGGCTCGTCGGTCATCGGCGCCGTCTACAACAAGAAGGCGTTCGAGAAGGCCGGCGTGGAAGCGCCGCCCACCACGTGGACGGAGTTCCTCGCGGTCTGCGACAAGCTGAAGAAGGCCGGCATCACGCCGATCGCGCTGGGCGCGCAGACGCCGTGGGTCACCCAGCTCATCACGTACGCGCTGGTGCCCTCCACCGTCTACGCCAAGGACCCGACGTTCGACGACAAGCAGCTCGCCGGGCAGACCTCCTTCGCCCAGTCGGGCTGGCGCCAGGCCATGGAGATGTACCTGGAGCTGCAGAAGCGCGGCTTCTTCAACGACAAGCCGAACGGCACCACGTTCGAGCAGCAGATCTCCATGGTGGCCACCGGCAAGGCCGGCATGGCGATCCAGGTGTCGGCCGTGCTGCCCGACTTCCGCAAGGCGGCCTCCTCGCCCGACGACCTGTCGATGTTCCCCGTGCCGGGCGCGGACGACGCCAGCCAGGTGTGGATCCCCGCCGGCGTGGTCGTCGGCCTCGGCGCCAGCGCCAAGGGCCAGCACGTCGAGGAGGCCAAGGCGTTCATCGACTTCCTCGGCAAGCAGGAGAGCATCAACGCCTGGGCCAAGGCCATCGCCGCCATCCCGCTCACCCAGGACTCCTCCTCGACCATCGACCCGGCCGTCCAGTCGTTCCTGCCGTTCACCAAGGACCGGGCGGTGCCGTTCATGGACCAGCGCTGGCCCAACGCCGAGGTGCAGCCGGTGCACTTCGCGGTGATCCAGGAGCTGCTGGCCGGCAAGTCGACCATCGACGAGGCGCTGAAGAAGATGGACGAGGCGTACAAGAAGTGACTTCCCTGACTGTCCAGCGGCGCTCGGCCGTCTCGCGGCGCAGGCGGCGCTTCAGCGCCGACTCGCCGTCCTGGCTGTTCGCCGCGCCCGCCCTCGTCGTCTACGCGCTGGTCGTGCTCTACCCGGCCGCGGCCGGCGTGGTGTACGCCTTCACGGACTGGAGCGGCATCGGCCAGGACATGTCCTTCGTCGGCCTGGCCAACTTCGGCGCGCTCCTGGGCGACGAGCAGGCCATGGGTTCGATCGGCAACACGCTGCTGCTCACCGTGGCCATCGTGGCCGTCCAGAACGGGGTCGGCCTGCTGCTGGCCCTGGGCGTCAACGCCAAGCTGAAGAGCCGGGCGCTCCTACGGGTGATCTTCTTCGCGCCCGTGGTCGTCAGCCCGGTCATGGTGGCGTTCCTGTGGAAGTACGTCTACAACCCCGACCCGTCGGCGGGCCTGAACGGGCTGCTCGGCCTGAGCGTGGACTGGCTGGGCGACCCGTCGGTGGCGCTGTGGTCGATCGCCGGCATGGTCGTGTGGCAGTACGCCGGATACTCCATGGTCATCTTCCTGGCCGGGCTCGAAGGCGTGCCGAAGGAGCTGCACGAGGCGGCCATGATCGACGGGGCGGGCACCTTCCAGCGCTTCCGCTACGTCACCTGGCCGCTGCTGGCCCCCGCCGTGACGATCAACCTCATGCTCTCCACGATCGGCGGGCTCAAGCTCTTCGACCAGATCTTCGCCGCCACCAACGGCGGCCCCGGCTACGCCACGGAGACCCTGTCCACGGTGCTCTACAAGCAGGCGTTCGTGTTCGGCAAGTTCGGCTACAGCACCGCGATCGCGCTGGTGCTCGCCCTGTTCGTGGCGGCCGTCTCCCTCGTCCAGGTCTACTACCTGCGCAACCGGGAGGTGTCCGCATGAGAAGGACGTTCCTGCTGGAGATCGTGATGATCGCGGCGGCGGTGGCGTTCCTGTTCCCCGTCTACACGCTGATCTCGCTGTCGCTGAAGGACCCGGCGCAGATCTCCCAGACGCCGCTGGCGCTGCCCGACCCGCCCACGCTGGACAACTTCGGCAAGGCGTGGTCGGCCGCCGCGCTCGGCCCGTCGCTGGTCAACAGCACGGTGATCACCGTGGCCAGCCTGGTCCTGCTGATCGCGCTCGGCTCGTTCGCCTCCTACTTCCTGGCCCGCGTGCACAGCAGGCTCGGCTACGGCCTGTACATCCTCTTCCTGCTGGGCATCGTGCTGCCGTTCCAGCTCGGCATGATCCCGCTCTACGAGCTGGTGACCGACCTGGGGCTGATCGGCACGCACGCCGGGATGATCCTCTTCTACACCGGCATCCAGCTGCCCTTCACGGTCTTCCTCTACACCGGCTTCATCCGCGCGCTGCCCCGCGAGTACGCCAGCGCCGCCCAGATCGACGGCGCCTCCCACCTGACGGCGTTCACCCGGGTGGTCTTCCCGCTGCTGCGGCCCATCACCGGCACCGTGCTGATCCTCAACGCCGTCTTCATCTGGAACGACTTCTTCACCCCGCTGCTCTACCTGGGCGGCTCCGGGTTCGAGACGGTCCCGGTCAGCGTCTTCGCCTTCGTCGGCCAGTACGTCTCCGACCACGGCCTGGTCTTCGCCGGGCTCGTCCTCGGGGCGCTGCCGATCGTGCTGGTCTTCCTGGTGCTGCAGCGTTACGTCATCAAGGGCTTCTCCAGCGGGCTCAAGGGATGACCGTCTTCGACGTGCTCCGCGAGCCGCCACGGGAGTTCTCCCCGGCGGCCATCTGGTGGTGGAGCGGCGAGCCGCTGCGCCGCGACCGGCTGCGCTGGCAGATGGAGCGGCTCGTCGCCGGGGGAGTGCGCAACCTCGTCATCCTCAACCTGGCGCCGTCGGGGCCGCTGTTCGGCTCCGACGCCGACGACCCGCCGTTCCTGTCGGAGGCGTGGTGGGAGCTGCTGGACGGCGTCTGCGCCGACGCCCGCGAGCTGGGCGCGTACCTGTGGTTCTACGACCAGCTCGGCTTCTCCGGCGCCGACCTCCAGGCCCGTCTCGTCCAGGAACGCCCGGAGTTCGCCGGGCAGTGGCTGGCCCTCGACGGGACGGTCTCGACGCGCGGCTTCGACTACCTGTCCCGCGAGGCGTGCGCGGTGCTGCTCGACCGGGTGCACGGCGAGTTCGAGCGGCGGGTCGGCCACTGGTTCGGCACGGTGATCGCCGGGTCGTTCCAGGACGAGCTGCCGACCGTGCCCACCTGGTCGGCGACGTTCGCCGAGGAGTACGCGGCCCGGCGCGGCCGGCCCTTCACCCTCGACGCGCCCGACTGGCACGCCTACCAGCAGACCCGGGCCGAACTGGCCGAGGAGGCGTTCTTCCGGCCGCTGGCCGCCTGGCACGAGCGCCACGGCCTGCTCAACGGCTGCGACCAGCAGGACCCGGCCCGCGCCGGGCATCCCGTGGACGGAGTCCGGCTCTACGCCGACTACGCGCGTACCCATCGCTGGTTCGGCGCGCCCGGCTCCGACCACCACGGCGACGCGCGCCTGCATTCCTCTCTCGCCCACCTGTACGGCCGGCCGCGCACCTGGATCGAGGCGTTCCACTCCAGCGGCTGGGGCGGCACCCTGGAGGAGACCTTCGACTGGCTGCTGCCCTGGTTGCGCGCCGGTGCCAACCTTTACAACCCGCACGCCGTCTACTACACGACCCGGCGCGGCTGGTGGGAGTGGGCGCCGCCGTCCACCGACTGGCGCCAACCCTACTGGCGGCACCACCGGGTCTTCGCGGACGCGGTGACCCGCCTGTGCGCGGCCCTGTCCCTGGGCCGCCACGCCTGCGACGTCGCGGTGCTCCTGCCCACCGCGACGTCGCAGGCCGGAACCCGGCTGGACGGCGTCGGCGCGCAGGCCGCGCGGGCGCAGGAGGTCTACCGGGAGCTCGTGGGCGACATGGCCTGGTTCGCGACCGTGCCGGGGGCGCTCGACCGGCTCGGCCTCGACGCCGACGTGATCGACGAGGACTCGGTGCGGCGCGCGGACGTGCGCGACGGGCGGCTGGCCGTCTCCACCGAGGCGTACCGGGCCGTCGTGCTGCCCGCCGTGACCGTGCTCGACGAGGACGTGGCCGCGCGGCTGAAGGAGTTCGCCGCAGACGGCGGGCTGCTGGTCGCGGTGGGGGCCGTCCCCGACGGGCTCCCGGAGGAATTGCCCGTCGTGTCCGTGGAGAGCGCCGAAGGGATCGGGGCGGCGCTGGCCGGGCTCGAACGGCGGGTCGAGGCGCCGGTGCCGCCGCTGGTACGCGAGATCGGCGAGACCACGCTGGTGTTCCTGACCGCCGCGTTCCCCATGGCCAGCAGGATCGGCGTGGGACGGCCCGAGGAGCGCGGCGTCGAACTGGGCTGGCTGGACGCCGCCATCGACTTCGACCCGTCCCGGTACGCCCGCGAGATGCGGGTGAAGGTGCGCGGCGTCTCCGGGACGCCGCTGCTGGCGAGCCCGTTCGGCGGGGAGCCCCGGGCGCTGCCGTGCACCACGGACGGGGACGCGCTGGAGGTCGTCGTGCCCTTCGACGACGGGCCCGCCGCGCTGCTGATCTTCGACGGGACCTCCCGGGTCCCGGAACCGCGCCCGAGCTTCCCGCATGAGATGGAGCTGGGCGAGGAGTGGGACGTCGAGCTCGTGCCGACGCTGGACGACACCTGGTCGGACTTCGGCAGCCGCGCCGTCGTCGAACGCTGGACGCTGCGCACGCCGGACGGCGAGCCGGTGCACGTCACGTTCGAGCCCAGGGGCGAGCAGCGGGTCGGTGCCGGGCCGTGGACGCCCTCGGTGTGGTCGCCGTCGCGCGGGCTGCGCAAGGACCCGATCCACCGGGAGACCCTCGGCCCCAAGGGGCACGTGCCCGTGGAGTTCCTGGCGTTCGGGACGGTCGGGGCGGGGGAGGAGGCTCGCTTCCGCAGCCTGCTCACCGTGCCCGCCGACATGCCCGAGGGCGGCCGGCTGGCGATCGGGGCGGGCGCGGCCAAGACCGCCTGGCTGGACGGCGAGGAGCTGCCGCTGGACGACTCCGGATACGCGGCGCTCTCGCGCGCGCCGCTCGCGCCCGGCACCTACCTCCTGGAGCTGCGGTTCGTCCCCGACGAGGAGCTCGACCTGCGGGCCTACGCCTGCCTGGTCGCCGACCCCCGCGACGCGGCCCTACCCGAGTGGATCGGCGGGGCCATGGAGACCACCGTGCACGTCGGCGCACCGCCGTACGAGCTGCTGCAGGTGGCCTCGACCGCGTACTGCCGGGTGCTGGTGAACGGGGCGGAAGCGGGCAGGCAGGGCGGGTTCGACCCGTACGAGGAGGCGGACATCCCCCGGGTGCGCCGCTACGACGTGTCCGGCCTGCTCCGGCCGGGCGGCAACACGATCAGCGTGGAGTCGGACGGCTGGGTGCTGGTGGACGGGCTCGCGGTCTCCGGTCCCGGCTGGCCGTCACGGCCCCGCGTACGGCGGCGCCAGCAGGGCGACCCCGCCGCGCTCCACCTGCGGCCCCGGCCGCATCCGCTGCCCGAGGCGGGCTGGCTCGACGGGCGCGCGAGCGCGCTGCCCGCCGGGTTCGCGGTCCCGGGCGGGCAGGTCCCGGGCGGGCAGGTCCCGGGCGGGCACCCCGGCCCCGGCCGCCTCCTGCTGGACCCGCCGCCCGGCGTGACCGGCATCGAGGTGGACGCGACGGGTCCCGTACGGATCCACGGAACGGAGCTGGAGGTCACCGGGTCGCTCACCGGCCCGGTCCGCTTCACCTGCGGACCCGGCCGGATGCGGCTCGGCGACTGGGAGGAACGCGGCCTGTCCGGCTACAGCGGCGGCGTCCGCTACCGCACCACGATCACCGCCGCCGCCGGGCCCGGTGCGCTCGACCTCGGCAGGGTGCGCGGCACGGCCGAGGTCACCGTGAACGGCCGGCCCTGCGGGATCCGGGTGTGCTCCCCCTACACCTTCGACGTCCGGCTGGACGAGGGCGAGAACACGATCGAGATCCTCGTCCTCGGCACCCTGGGGCCGTTCATGGACGAGGTCAGCCCCACCCACTTCGTCTTCCCCGGCCAGCGCAGCACCGGCCTGTTCGGCCCCGTCCGCCTGCGCACGGACTGACAGCGTTCTGTCAGCCTTTTGCCAGGCCGGCCGGGGACCGTGAGGTCATGGACATCCGACTCGGAGTGGTACGAGGCCTCCAGTACGGCCTCGTCGAAAAGCCCGACACGTTCGCCCCGCAGGCCAGGGAGCTGGGCGCCGGGCTGGTGCGCGTGTTCTTCTACTGGTCGCAGCTCGAACCCGAGCCCGGCCGCCACGACTGGTCGGCGGTGGACGCCGTGCTCGACCAGTTCGACGACGACACCGAGCTCTGGTTCACGCTCGGCGCGGCCTCGCCGTGGGGCTCGACCCGCTCCACCGACCTGCTGCCCGCCTCGCCGCCGCTCGACCCGGCCGCCTACGCGGCCACGCTGCGCGCCCTCGTGACGCACTGCCGGGGCCGCGTGCGCTACTGGCAGTGCGAGAACGAGCCCTGCATCCCTCTGTTCTGGGCCGGCACGGCCGCCGACTACGTGGCCCACCTCGCCACCTTCCACCAGGCGGTCAAGAGCGCCGACCCGGACGCCGCCGTGGTGCTGGGCGGCTGCCCGCCCGGCGTCTTCTCCGCCTCGGACGAGCCCGACGACGAACGGGACTTCTTCCTCCAGGTCATCGAGGAGGGCCGGGACGCCTACGACGTCTTCGACGTCCACCTGTATGGGGACCCGTACCTGATCCCCCGCGCGATCGAGGACGTGCGCGCGGCCGTGGGGGACAAGCCGATCGTGGCCGGCGAGTACAACGGGCCGCTGCCGACGCAGTACCCCGAGGTGTTCGCGCACCTGGCGGAGGTGATCGAGGCCGGGGGCATGCAGCCGTGGTACCGCCTGACCGTCGAGGACCTCCACGAGGAGCGGCTCACCACCGAACCGGTGCGCGCCGCCATGAAACGGCTCTACGACCGGATGGCGGAGCTGCCGCCCACGCTCCAGATGTTCATGACCGGCTGCCCGCCGGAGCTCGAGGCCGAGCGGCACCGGATCAACGCCGACGACATCGTCATCAGGAACATGCTGGCCCTGTCGTCCGGCCTCCGGCTGACCGTCTGCTGGCAGCTCGGCCCCGACATGCCGGCGCCGTCCGATCCGTACAACCTCCTCCAGCTGATGTTCAACAAATTCCAGCTCATGGCCTTCGAGGGCGGCACCATGTCCGTGCGGCATCCCGCCGCGGACGCGTTCGCCGAGCTGTCGTCGCGGCTGGCGGGCGCGACGGACGTGCGCCGCGTGGAGGTGCCGGAGCGCCCGGACGCCCACGTCTTCGAGCTGGTCGGCACGGGGGTGGAGGTGGCCTGGCTGCGCCCCTCGTCCCCCGAGCCGCCGACTCTGGTCCGGAACGGCACGGTCCTGGACGCCCGGCCTCAGTTCACGTACGCCCACAGGTCGTAGGTGGGATATTGCGGGTTCTGCGGCTGGGTGGTGCTGCACCACCAGGTGCCCCACCGGCCGTTCTGCTGGCCGGACTGGCCGAACGAGATGCAGATGTCGTAGGGCAGGCTGGAGTAGACCTTCTGCAGGGTCAGGTCGGCGTGCGCGGGCGCGGCCGCGGCCACGGCCGGGACGAGGGCGGTGGCCGCGAGCAGTGACAGGGCGGCGAGTCGGTGACGCACCAGGTCTCCCATCTCGAAGAGGGGTGGATCACGGTAAATTGCACGACGCGGCGATCCGCCGCCGCAACGGTGCCGCCCCCGCCCCCTTGGCGACCAGCGCGAACGCCGGTCGCGGCGTGAAATTTTCAACGGGCGTCCGGTGACCGCGCGCCGGTCCGCCCGGCGAACAGGTAGTTGCGCCGGTGCGTGCTCACCCGGTCCGCCCGGTTCCAGCGGCCCCGGTGCCAGATGTGCATCCGGTACCCGCGCGCGATCAGCGAGCCCGCCACCTCGGCGGAGTCCCTGCCGTACCTGCCGAGGTGGCGGTCCTCGATCTCCAGCAGCAGAGCGGGCCGGTGCTGCTCGATGGTCCGCTCCGCGCCCTTCAGCACCTCCGTCTCGCACCCCTCGACGTCCATCTTGATGAAGTCGACGCGGGGGATCTCCCGCAGCTCGCACACGCGGTCCACGGTGTACGCGGGGACCTCGAGCGTCCTGGTGGCGGCGAAGGGGCCGGGATGCTTCAGCCCTTCCTCCAGGTGCGCCCAGCCGTGGACGGGCAGGCCGAACCGGTACGGCAGCCGCAGCCGCCGGTATCCGGTGGACGAGCTCAGCGCGGCGTGCCGGGGAGGTTCGTTGTCCACGGCGAGCGACACCGCGTCCGCCTCGGCGCGGACGGACACGGTGGTCGTGGCTCCGGGCGCGTGCCGGACGACGTTGCTCAGCGCCTCCTGGACGATCCGGTAGACGGTGACGGACTCCACGGGAGAGAGCGACCGGGCAGGGCCGGAGACGGTGAGCTGGACGGGCACGCCCGCCCGGCGCACCGATTCGGCCAGTGCGCCGAGCTCCTCCAGCCCGGGCTGCGGCATGGTCCCCGGCCCGTCGTCCGAGCCCCGCAGCGCGCCGAGCAGGTGCCGCATGTCGCGCAGGGACTCGCGGGCGGCCGCGTTGATGGCCGCGAACTCCTCCGCGACCTCCTCGCTCACCCCGCCGCCGATCCGGTAGGGCGCGCTGGCGGCCTGTACGGCGATCACCGACATGTGGTGGGCCACCACGTCGTGCAGTTCCCTGGCGATCCGCGCCCGTTCCTCGAGGATCCGGCGCCGCCCCAGCTCGTCGGCGACGCGTAAGGTGGCCAGCCGCCTCATGCGCCTCGCGTGGCCGAGGACCACGGCCAGCAGCAGGGCCAGTGTCCAGGCCAGCAGCCCTCTGGACAGGCGGTCCGGCGCCATGTCCTGCGGCACGCTCATGGCGACCCCGGCCGCGAGCGTGACGGCGACGGCGACGATCGTCACGCGCCGGGCCGATGACAGCGCCAGCACGTACATGACGGGGAGCTGGGCCAGCGTCTGGTTGAGCAGCCACGGCTGCGGCACGACCGAGCTGCCCAGCGCCAGCCCGAGGCCGGTGAGCAGGGGCATGGCCACCACCATGGCCGACCAGGCGGGCAGCGGCCGGTACCACCCCATGAGCACGGGTCCGGCGAGCAGGACGGCGGCCGGGACGGAGAGCACCCCGAACCCGGCGCTCACGGCGTAGAACAGCAGGTTGAAGATCAGGACCGCCGCGGCCAGCGCGGCGAACGGCAGGCGGGGGAGCATCGGCCGGCCTGTGCCCGGCGCCGGAGGCACTCGGACGTACCACGCCTCTCGCAGCACCCCCATGAATCCCACCTTATGGGGCGCACTCGGCCATGACGAACCCGTCCTCGTCCTGGGCGTGGCCCGTCAGGTCCTGCAGGACCTGCTGGAACTCGCCGGCCC
>NZ_JBSGFQ010000053.1:0-88668 GCF_053603495.1 Nonomuraea sp. NPDC004186
CGGAAGGTGAGCAGAATCAAAATCGCTACGTGCCGAAATCGATGGTTAACTCTTCGCATATAGCACAACATCGAGCAGGATTGATGGATGATTTCTTGGTGGTTGAGCAGAACCTGCTCGCCGAGCTTGTCCGGGAGATAATGGAGCTGCCTTACGAGGATCTGCCGGACTGGCGGTCGCTTCACCACCGGCTCGCGGGCGTCGACGTCACTCGGGGCCTCTTGGCCGAGCACGAGCTCGACCGAGCCGCGGAGACACTCAGGTCGCTATTGCTGAGACGCGCTCACGCGATGAGCGAGCAGAGATTCCGCTCGCCCGACACGATGCTCCGGACGGTACTGCCCAGCGGGTGCGAGCTCGACCACAGCTATGAACGGAACATGACGGCTTCTCACCTGGAGGCACGGCTGGCTGCTGCCGTGGCGGAGCATGTTCCCACCGGATGGGCGCTGGAGAGCGTGGCTTTCTCCAGCGGAATGGCCGCACTCACCCATGTGCTGCAATCGCTCATTCATATGATGCATCCGACCGAGGCACACCCGTTGAAAATCGCATACTGGGGTGACTACTTCGAAACCGATCTCCTCCTGGAGTATCTTGCGTCTTCCGCCGTCTCTCACGAGAAGATCCCGCCGTCGGCGTTGACGGACCCGGCATCGTTTTCCGGCGCCGACGTCCTCCTTGTCGAGCCGGTTCGTTACAGCCGCACTCTGGATGTTCTGCCGCTGCGGCGGTGGCTGCGCGCCTGGGCGGAAGATCCGGCTCGCCCCCGGGTGGTGATCGCGGATACCACGCTGATCTCCCCGGCCTGGCCGATGCGGCAGGTGCTGGAAGCGATGGCGGGTCGTGACGCTGTCACGTTCATCGAGGTGCGCTCGGCGCTCAAACTCGACCAGCAGGGGCTGGAACTGGCCAATCTCGGCGTCGCCAATGTCCTCCATCACCAAGGGATGGTCGGTGGGGTGCCGCGGGCGGGCGAACTGGCGAAGGTGCTGCGGCTGGTACGTGGGGTGACCGGCGCCGGGCCGAGCGCCGCCGATATCGCGGCGCTGGACGCTCCCTTCCTGTTCCGCCCGGCCTGGCATCGACGGCACGCGGGCCAGGTGTACGCCAACAATCGGTATGTCGCCGAGAGGCTGGCAACGGTCAGCGGCGTGTTCAGCTCGGTGGTTCATCCCTCGCTCGCCTCGGAGAACGACATCATCCGCGACGCCCCGTTCGTCATCATCGAATTGGCCGAGGACAGCGCCGAGGACAGCGTCGCCAACCATGGGTTCGTCCTGGGTGTGCTGCGCCACGCGGCCGCCACCCGAGGAATCCGGCTCGTCCACGGCGCGAGCTTCGGTTTCCGATCGCACCGGTTCGACGCGGTCATCCCGCGTGTCAGCCGGCCGCGCGGTCTGCTCAAATTCGCCGCGGGATCACGAAGGGGACCGTTCCTCGACGCCGCAGCCGACATCCTCGCCGAGATCGGCCGCGTCGCTGGAATGGATGCCCTGCGAGCGCTTTATCCGGACGTGAAGGAGATCCCCCTCCTACCCCCTGAGGCGGATGCCGAGGAGCAGCCGTGAACCACCTTGCGCTGTCGGACCCCATTCGGGAGAACAAGAGGACAGTCGGCCTTCTCGTCGGGCTGGCCATGGTGCAGTGGGGCGCGGAAGCGTTGATCCCATGGTCGCTGGGCAGAATTCTCGCGATTCTGATCGACCCGACCTCCGGCCTTGTGGGCTCGATTGCGCTCCTGGCGACGCTGGCGGCGGTCACCATCGCGGCATCGATCACCCGTTATGTCGTGGCGGCCAAGTTGAAGATCCGGGTGTCATTCGACTTGAAGGCCCGTCTGGGCGATCGGGTCACCAGAGGCGTGCAGGGCTCCACGGGCGAGCTGGGCACCTCGGTCAACTCCGACACCGACGCGATCGGAGGCTTCCCGAATGCCATCGCACGGCTGCTCGGTTCGATCGCCGCGATGGCGGTGATCGCCACGTACCTGCTCGCGGAGTCCCCGGCGCTCGGCGGGGCCGTCCTGCTGGGCGTCGTGCTCGTCTCCCTCCTCACCACAAGGATCGCGGTGCCGCTGGAGGGCCGGCAGCGGGCCCACAGGAAACTCCTCGGCACGCTGAACGAGCTGGGGGTCGACCTCGCGGGAGGGCTGCGGGTGCTCCGTGGTCTCGGGGCGCAGGCCACCTTCGAGGAGCACTACCGAGTCGTGTCGAAGCAGACACTCCGAGCGGGCGTCGCGGTGGGAGGCACCCAAGCGCTGTTGTCGGCCTCCGCTGTCTTCCTGCCGAACCTGCTGCTCATCCTGGTCACCTGGGCCGGCGGACGACTGGCGCTGAGCGGCGAGATCGAACCAGGCGCACTGGTCGCGTTCTGTGCCGCGGCGGTGTTCCTGGTCGAGCCCGTTGGATCGGTCGCAGACTTCGTGAGGACCCGGGCCGGGGCATTGGTCGCGACAGAGAATTACAACGCCTGCCTGGGAGGCCCCGACCGGGAGCAGCTTCCCGTAGACGAACCGGGCGTGCTCACGGGTGAACTGACCACACCTCGCACGGGGATCGTGGTCCGACCGGGAGAGCTGGTCGTCGTCGTTCCCGAATCGCCGGCCGACGAGACGCGGATCGCGGAACACCTGGCGGGGCTGCGAGCCGATGATCCCGCCTGGCGAGCCTCGATCGGCGGCACCGCACTGGCCGAAGCCCCTCGCTCCGACGTACGCAAGACGGTGCTCTATCACGGCGCGCAGCCGTTCCTCTTCTCCGGAACCATCCGTGAGGCCGTCGAATCGACCGGCGGTCTCAGTGATGACGAAGTGCTGGAGGCCCTGCGCACAGCCGTCTGCGACGACCTGCTGACCATGAGCTCCGAAGGCCTGGACCTGACGGTGGGACCGCGTGCACGCAATCTGTCGGGCGGTCAGCGCCAACGGCTGGCCCTCGCCTCCGCTCTCGCACGTCAGAGCCCCTATCTGGTCATGGTACGGCCGACAGAGGCGCTGGACAGCGCCACCGAGCAGGAGGTCGCGTCGCGCCTGCGCTCCTTCCGGCAGAAGTCGGGCACCGTGGTGCTGACCCGGAGCCCGGCGTTCCTGGAGCTCGCCGATCGGGTGCTCTACCTGGAACGCGACCTCGTCAGCGGGACCCACCGTCAGCTGCTGACGACCTGCAAGACCTACCGAGCCGTAGTCGCACGGGAGATCCAGGATGTCTGACGCCACCCTGCCGACAGCCGACAACGCGAGGATCCGCGCCGAAGTCCTGCGGCTGCTGAGGTCCAACCCCGGCACCCTGGGCGCCGTCGTCTGCCTCTATCTTGTGGCGGTGGCCGTCGGGCTGGTACCGCCGATGCTCCTTGGCGATGTCGTCGGCAGCATCGCGCACAGGTCGCCAGGATTTCCCCTTGACCTCGCCGTCGCGGGAATCGCGGCGTGTGTCCTGCTCCAGGGCGTCCTGGTGTTCCTCGCCAGGAAGTCGGCCTTCAGGCTGGGCGAGAGAGTGTTCGCCGACCTGCGCGAGACGTTCGTCAGCCGCGTACTGCGGATGCCGTTGCAGCGGGTCGAGAGCGTGGGAACGGGTGAGATCCTCTCCCGGTCCACCAACGACATGGAGGTCATCCATGAGGTCGTGAGATCCGGGTTGCCGGAGACGGTGGCCGCGCTGCTCACGCTGGTGCTCACGGTCACTGCTTCCTTCGTGGCCAACCCTCTCCTGGGCTGGACGGTGCTGGTCGGTGTTCCGATCATCGTGGTGGCGACCCGCAGGTACGCCAAGCGGCTCCGGAAGGCCTACCAGGACGAACTCGCCGCCCAGTCACGGCTGTCGACCCTGGTGCTGGAGACCGCGCAGGGCGCACAGGTGGTAGAGGCGTTCGACCTTGGCGGCCGGCGTGGTCGACTGATCGCTTCCGGCGTGGCCGAGGCCAGGGAAGCTTCTGTCACCCCTGTTGATCTGTCGGCCCGGTGGTTTCCCCTCGTACAGATCGGCTATTTCCTGCCCTTGGTCGTCACCGCCGGCGTCGGGGCGTGGATGGTCGGCATCGGGCTGGCGGACGTCGGTGAGGTGACAACCGTTGTCCTCTACACGCAAGCCCTGATCGGGCCGCTCGACGACCTCGCCGACTGGTTCGACGAGTTTCAGAGCGGCTCAGCCGGGCTGGCCAGAATCGTCGGAGTGCCCGAGACGCCGTGGGAGATCGAGAAGTCCGGCCCCGAACCGGTCGACCGATCGGTAGTGGTGGAAGGCGTGACCTTCGCGTACAAGCCGGGCCATCCCGTGGTCGAAGACGCCCACCTGCACATCGAACACGGCACGAGAACGGCCATCGTGGGCCCGTCGGGGGCAGGCAAAACCACCCTGGCTCTGCTCATGGCCGGAGTCCAGCCCGCGTCACAGGGACGCATACTTGTCGGCGGCACCGACATCGCCAGTTTTCCGCCAAACGTTCTGCGCCGTCACGTCGCGCTGGTCACTCAGGAGGACCACGTCTTCAAACGGAGCGCCGCGGCCAACCTACGCCTGTTCATGCCTGCAGCCACCGACGAGCAGGTGACCGCCGCTTTGGAGGCCACCGGCGCGATGTCCTGGATCTCGCAGTTGGACGGAGGCATCGACGCCGAGCTGGGAGAAGAGGCGTATGTCCCGACTCCAGCGGAGTCGCAGCAACTCGCCTTGGCTCGAATCCTGCTGAATCCCCCGGCGATCCTCATTCTCGACGAGGCCACCTCCGCGCTCCCCAGAACGACGCAGCGGCGGCTGGACGACGTGCTCCGCCGCTCACTTCATGGCCACACGGTCATCCAGATCGCTCACAAGCTGGACACGGCCGCCCAGGCGGACCTGATCATCGCCATGTCGGGCGGCCGTATCGCTGAAGTGGGCTCCCATGACGAGCTGCTCCGCCGCGACGACATTTACGCAAGGCTGTGGCGTGTCTGGGACACCGGCAGCAGCCTGGAGCACACGCCGAATGCCTGAGCGGGAAGCGTGGTCGGCGCTGCCGCTCGTGATGGTCCGCATGCCCGTCCTGCCGTACGACCTGCCGGACCACAGTCACGAGGGGGATCCCATCATCCGGCTGTGGTCGAACGCCGTCCTGGCCGAGGCTGTCTGGGTGGCCAACCCGCGCTTCGCGAGCCGCCTGGATCTCTATGCGTCGGGAGCCTGGCAGCCTGATCCCGAGGCCCGGCAGCGCATGCAGCGGACCTTCCTCAAGTACGTCAACCGTATGAGCCATCGTCCCACGCCCTTCGGTCTGTTCGCCGCCACGGGCTTCACCACCTGGGGCGCGGACCAGGGGGAGATCCGCCCACGCGCCTTCACCAAGAGGGTCAGGTTGGACGCCACCGTGGCGTGCCGTCTCGCTGACAGCACCGCTGCCACGGTCGAGGTGAACCCGAGCCGGCGGGTGACCGCTCGGCGGATCCTGTTCGCACCGCCCGGTAACAACGTGACCATGCGTTCGGTACGACGGCTGCCCGTCGTCGACACGATCTGCGACTTCTGCACCGAGCCACGTGACATCGACTCTGTTGCCGAACTGGTTCACATCACGGACCCGGGGATCCTCGATCCTCGCGCTTTTGTCGGCCGGCTGCGGGAGGCCGGGTTGCTGGTGAGCTCTGCACGTCGACCTGCGCCACATGAGTTGGGCTATCGGGTTCCCCTGCTGCGTCAGCTCGAGCAATATCCTCTCGGGGAGGGGATCGACGCGGTCAAGAAGGCGACTGAGGTCTTTGAGTGGCGGGATGCCCGCGCGTGCCTGGCCATCGATCTGGCCATGTCCGTGGACGGCCGAGCGCCGAACGCCCTGAAGCACGCCCTGCTCGCGGCCATGCCGATCCTCCTGCGATTGGCCATGGCGCAAGAGCCGGACCGGTGGATCGCCGACTTCGCAGAGAGGTTCGAACGACGTTCCGGGCATGAGGAGGTCCCCCTTGAGCGAGTGCTGGACGAGGAACGGCCACCGGCACCAGGCGTGGCCGATTCCCCGCGGCTGACAGCGCTCCGGGCTGCCCTGATCCGGCGTGCGGCAGCGAACAGGGTCTCGATCGTTCCGGAGGACGTCGCCACCCTGCCTGTGCTGAGCCGGGCTGCCGTGTCGTACGACGTCTTCGTCCAACGAACCAAGACTGGCGATCCACGGGACCCGGGCTGGGTGCTGGGGCCACGAGGATTGGCCGGCCCCGGCGGCCGGGCCTTTTCACGCTTCGCCGGACTGGACCCGCGGGTAGAGGAACATGTCGCGGCGGCGGTGCGTCGTGAGGGCTCGGAGGCGCTTTTCCTGGCCATCGACTATTGGCAGGACGCTTTGCGCAACCTCGCCACCGGCTGTTCTCCCTACGAAGGGCTGCTCGCCTGGTCGTCGGCTCCCTCAACCGCGGAACGGCCCGTGACACGACCCGCCGACCTGGCGGTCGGTGTCTCGGATGGCGTGCCGTACCTGCGGTCGCGGACTGACGGGCGCAAGGTCGTCGCACGTACCCACCACCTGGCCAATACCGGCGATGCGCCCCCACTACTGGATTTCGCCCATCGGGTGTCCACCTTCGGCACTGCCGTACCCGGCTGGGACTGGGGCGCCCTGCCCGCGACGAACAGTGCACTGCCGCGGGTGGAGATCGGCGATCTGATCATCTCCCCGGCCAGGTGGCGGATCGACGCAGCGCTCGGCGGTCCGGCGATGCCCAGGTACGTGCATGTCGGGGAAGGCGATACCCGGCTTCTGCTCGACCTTGAAAACCCCCTGCACCGGGACCTCCTCGCGGACGAAAGGCGCCGTGGACGCGAATGGGTCGAGGAGTCCTTTGTCAGCGAGATGGCTGACCGCCCCGTCGAATTCGTCGCCACCATGGTCAACACGGAACATCCCCGCATACCGGCGGACGTCTCCCAGGTGACCGAGCCGGTCGTGCACCTTCCTGGCGACCGGTGGTGGGCCTTCCACATCGTCGCTGATCCCGATGATGAGGACGAGGTGATCCGTGTCCTCGGTAACCATCTTGAGCGCCGGAAGGCGCAGTGGTTCTTCGTCCGGTACGACGATCCCGTCCGGCATCTCCGAATCAGGATCCGGAGCGAAGACACGAATGTCATCGAAATGAGTCAGGTGCTTCGGGTACTGGCCGGAAAGGACCTCGTGACCACCTTCTCCATTGAGCCCTACCGCCCGGAGACCCGCCGATATGGGGGTGCTGAAGGCCTGGCCGCCTGCGAACGCTCCTTCTGCGAAGACAGCAGATCCGCACTCGCCTGCCTCCGGCCGCTCCGGCAGTCACAACAGGACAGGGCCCTGCTGGCGGCCGCCTTGACCCATCTCTATCTCGGCTCTTTGCGCGCTCCTGCTGATGTCGTCACTGAGGTGCTGACCCGTATGAGCGCGGGGCTGCCGGCTCGGAAGGTGTCACGACGACGTGCGCATGAGGCCCGCAAGGCGCTCATGAACTTGCTGACGGAGGGGCAAGCGCCCTGGCTCACGCACATTCGAGGGTTGTACGAAACCCGCACGGCGGACAGCCTCTCAGATTTGGCCGACAATATCGGCGTGGTCCGCAGCCTGACCCATATGCATCTGAACAGACGCGGCATAATGCCGGCCGATGAGCAAGTGGGAGCGCTGTGGCTGCTGGAGACCCAGCGACGGTTTTCGGGCCGCCGATTGCGTTGGGGTCGTCGGTGATGTGCTGGAGGTTCCTCCAGCGGCCCGGACGGCGGCCCCGACGGCGCAAGGCGTGCCAGGCGGCTGAGGTTCCGCAGGCCACCTGGCACCGCAAGAGCCGCCAAAGCCCAGCTCAGGTCCGCCCGGTCAGGGCGCCGAACCGGACCTGTCGTACGCCGCCTTCAACCGTGCCTACTGTGAGCGAGCCCGCAGCGGACGGCTGCGGCACGGCGTGCCGGTACCGCTGACCGAGGCCGGAATCTGGCGGGCTGACCAACTCGAGCTGCGTGAGCGCGGCGAGCCGTGGGGTTCGCCGGCCGTCATCCCTGGTCGGCGACCGGAGCTTCGCTGTTGCCTATTCAGAAATCCCGGTTCCCGACCGAGAAATCGCGGTTCCCGGCTGAGAAGTCGCGGTTCCCGACCGAGAAATCGCGGTTGCCGACTGAGAAGTCGCGGTTCTCGGCGCTCGCCGGAGCGGCAGCGAACGCGAGTCCAGCCCCGGTGAACGCCAAAGTCGCGGCCAGGGCGAGAACGCTCTTGCGCACTTTTCCTCCTGATGCTCGTGTCTCTCGGTCTCCTGCAGTGGATCGTACGGAGAGGTGGAATGCCGGACTATCCGGTAAGCGAACGGCCTGCGGCGCGATCCGGATACCGGACGATCGTCATCGCGCGGAGCCCGCGCGAACAGTGGCGAGCACCAGGACCTCATGGCGGACGACGCCCTCACCCTTCAACCGGTCGGACGCGTCTCGCAGCCTCAAGCGTCGCCTTCACTATCGTCCTCGACGTGTGACGGAGGGCGCGTGACCGTAGGTCTGGCGGTAGAGGGAGGCGAACCGGCTCAGATGCACGAAACCCCAGCGGAGCGCCACCTCTGTAACAGTGGTCTGGCTGCCTGTCGCTGCGATGTGGACAAGATCGGCGTGCGCCCGGGCCAGCCGTACATTGCGCAGATAGGCCATGGGTGTTGTCTGCAGGTGTTCGCGGAAGCCCGCCTGAAGGGTACGGACGCTCACCCTGGCCGCAGTGGCGATGTCTCCTAGAGTGATCGGCTCAGCGGCGTGTTCTTCGCAGAAGTGGCGTGCGCGTCGAAGCGCTGCGGAGGTCGACGGGGCACTGGGCCCGTCGAGGTCGGCAGAGTAGGTATGGGGCTGTGAGCCGAGCATGGTGTGCAGCAAAAACTGCTCGAAATGGTGTTCGGCGAGAGATGAGGCTGCAAAGGGGAACGGCATTCCTGCCGTAGCGGGAAGGGAAAGTGCGGTGAGTGCTCGACCCAGAGGGCTCTCATCGACGACTTGCGGCTCGAAGTGCATATCTTTTTTCGGGGCGTCACCGAGCCGATCCTCAAGGAGGCGATCGACAAGCACCTCAGGAATCTGGATGATCATGACATCGTGATCGACGCTCCAGTTCATGTCGATGCGCTGCCGAGGGCCGATGATGGTAAGTGGTGCGGCAACGTCCTGGCGCCCGACCGTCAATCTTCCACCACCGGTCAACGGCACGTGAATGTTGTAGAAGTCGGGCAGCGCTGGTACTTCGACCCGGATTTCGGCCCCGTACGCCAGTGTGTGCAGGACGATGTTCCCGCGGTGCAGAAGCCTGTACCGGCCACCGTTCGAATGGCTTTTGATGACCTTGAGACCGTGCGGCGAGAAGTTCTGCGAGACCTGCGCTCGCATTTCCTCCACGTCGCCTTTGAATATCAAGGCCGGTGCCGATGGACTCGGGAGGCTTCCCAAGCTCTGTGATCTCAATTCATTCATGGTCTTGATCCCCCAGCTCCCGTGGCTGGACCTACCCAATTGGCCGGACAGAGGTGTGTCAAGCGATCTCGCCCGCAGGAGAGGAGCGACTCGGTCTCAGAGGAACCGCCCGTGTCGCCTCGCTCGGAAGGGCGGGTCCGCCGCGCGGTGGAGACAGCGTGTCCGGCCCTGATCGCGGACGTCGTGCACATCCTGCGTCGATTTCCGCCTCACGGTATGAGGCGCGGATGAGCCTAGCGACGCGCAGCGGCAGGCAATATCCACGTTACGACTGATCCACTGCGCGTTCGGGATGGATTCCGTCCAGTTTCTCGCAGGAGTTCAAGGAAGAAGCCGTCCGCATGGGGCTGGACGGTCGCGTCGGTGGCGCGGGAGTTCGGGATCAACGGCACAGGCGCAGGTCGCGGATGGCCGGCGCTCTCTGCACCCCAGGGCAGGGGAGAGTTCGGCCTCAGGGCAGTTGGTCAGGGGTCGCCGTCAGACCGAAGTAGATACGCGGGGCGCCGTCCAGCCGGACCTTGACCTTGCCTTCGCGGGCGGTGAGCCGTCGTTCCCTGCCGATGCAGTCGAGCTCCCTCACCGAGCTCCCGGCGGCGGCCACCTTCAGGTCCGTCTTGGTCGGCCAGCCGTCCACCCACGGTTCCGGTGCGGCGAACCAGGTGGAGCCCGGCGCGTGGTCGGTGTTGAGCAGGTATCCGTCCTTCCTGCTCCACAGGATCGAGACGGGTCCGTCCGGCGTGCTGAACAGCAGTCCCTTCAGGTCGGGGTCGGCCAGCTCCAACCAGCGTACGAACGTCGCCCTGTCCAGCACCTGCGCGGCCGTGGCGTAGGCGAGCATGGACGGCTTGGCGCTGGTGTCGCGGTTCATGAGCCCGTAGTGGTACTCGGGGTTGGCCGGGTCGGCCATCTGCGGCTTGCCGAGGACGCTGTCGTGCAGCTGGTACCAGTTCACGCAGCGCACCCCCTCGGCCTTGGCCAGCGCCAGGGTGAGCAGGACGTTCTCCGCGGCCTGCCGGTAGGTGTCGTGCCACCAGCTGTTCGGCTTCGTGCAGGCGTAGGCCTCGGTCAGCCACAACTCCTTGTGCCCGTACTCCGCGATCATCTCGCGGGCCTTGCGCAGGCCGCCGAGGAAGTTCCAGTAGGAGCCGTTGCTGCCCTGCGTCCATTCCTCAGGAGGCGGCGCGTAGTCCGGCGTGAAGTTGCCCCTGCCCGGGTGGAAGGCGAACCCGTCGATGAGGTCCCAGCCGCCGGCGTCGTGGAAGTTCTTGGTCCAGACGTGATCCATGCCGGCCAGGCCGGCGTTGAGCACCTTGGTGGGCGCTCCCGCGGCGGTCAGCCGGTCGCGTACCGGGCGCAGTCCGTCCCGCACGTAGGCGGCGGCGGTCTCGCCGCTCATCCAAGGCTTGTTCACCTCGTTGGCGACCTCGAAGTAGCCGGCACCCGACCCGATCGCCTTCTGCGTGTTCGCGTCGGCCCAGGCGGCGACCTCGGCGGCCGTTCCGCCCAGGGGGATCCCGGCGAGCTCGATGTTGTGACTGATCCCCGCCGCGTCGAGGGTGGCGGGCGGGAGACCCGGCCCGCCGTCGTAGGAGATGCGGACACGCTGGATGCCCAGGCGTTGCATCAGTCCCACGACGGCGGCGGTGTCGGGCTTGAGCAGCCAGGGGTAGTTGGCGATGCCGAACATGCTGTCGGCGCCCGCCTGGTAGGTGTGCGGCGGCAGGACGGCGAGGTTGGTGCGGGCGAACGCGCTGTCGGTGCCCGCGGTGGCGCTCACCTCGGTGAACACGATCCCGCGGGGTGGCGAGGTGACGGTGAAGGTCTGTTTCCACGCGGCTCCCGCCGCGACCGTGCCGGTCACGCTGCCGCTGGCCAGCGTCTTGCCGTCGAAGTCGCGCGCCCACCACGACAGCTTGACGTTGCGGGCGGCCTTCCCCCCGTTGGCGACCTCCGCGTGCAGGGCCATCGGCCGGCCGCCGGCGTCCCAGAGGGAGAAGGGCTGGTCCGTCCAGACCTCCACGCCGAGGGGAAGGCCCGCGCCCATGGTGCCGCCAGCCGCGGGCCGCATCGAGCCGAGCACCAGGTCGGCCTCCGTCACGGCCGCGCTCGCGGTCCCGGTGCCCGGCGCGTGGATCCAGGTGGCGTTGGTCCAGGCAGGGGTGGTGGTGGCCAGCCGGAAGTAGGCGCGGGTGTCGGCCCAGGTCTCCTGGTAGACGACCCCGGCATTGCTTTCGTACGGCACTCCTCCCCCGGCGTCGCGGTTCCACGTCGTCAGCGCGGCGAAGGACTCGGGCGCCGAGGGAGAGACGACGGTGCGGCCGAGCATGAAACCGGCAGGGATCAGCGTGGTCGAGCCGCCGACCTCCCAGCGGAGCTTCGCGCGGTGCGGCGCGACGCTGAAGACGCCGCGGACGGTGATTCCGGCGGCCGTGCCGGGGAGCGTGTAGTCGACCTGGATGGCCTGCGTGCCGTCCTGGAGCGTGATGAGCGACGGCGTTCCGCCGGTGGTGCGCTGGATGCCGGTGACGGAGTCCTTGGCCATGAACCCGGTGAGCCTGACCCGCTCGACGCCACCGCCGTCGCGGACGGTGATGCCGCCGTCGGTGGCCGCGGTCAGCGTGATGCCGTCGGCGGAGATCGAAGGGGTGTCGGCCTGGGCTTGTGCCGCGGGAACCAGCGCCCCTGCGAGTCCGGCCGCTACGGCTCCGCCGAGGAAACGGCGTCGGGGAATGTCGGACATGAAGATCTCTTCCCTGTCGACCTAATGCGGATTAGGAAGAGGTGTACTCCGGCCGGAACGAGAGTGTCAAGGGTGATTTGTGTGCATCACGTAATCTGCCGGTAACGCCTTGACACACCCTCCTAATGCGGATTAGATGCCACCTAATCCGCATTAACCCAGAGGAGTAGCCATGGATGTGCCAGCCCCCAGAAGGTGGATGGCGGGGGCGCTCGTGCTCGCCGCCGCGACGGCGGGCTGCTCGTCCGGCTCGTCGGGTGAGGACTCGGGCAAGACCACGATCACCGTGGCGGGCATGCCTCCCACGACCGCCGCGAAGACCCGCACGCAGTTCCTCGACGCGGTCGCCGCGTTCGAGAAGGCCAACCCCACCATCAAGATCAAGCCGACCGACACGCAGTGGGACGCCAGGACGTTCGCGACCAGGCTGGCCGGCGGAAACGCGGAGACGGTGCTGACCGTGCCGCTCACCGAGCCGCCGGGGCTCATCGCCCGGCGCCAGGTCGCCGACCTCAGCGCCGAGATCAAGAGCCTGCCGCACGCGGGAGACTTCGACCCCCGCGCGCTGGCTCCCGCGACCGGCGCGGACGGCAAGGTCTACGGCCTGCCCGTCACCGAGTACGCGCTGGGCCTGGTCTACAACCGCGCCCTGTTCACGAAGGCGGGGCTCGACCCGGACCGGCCACCCGCCACGTGGGACGAGGTCAGGGCGGCGGCCAAGAAGATCGCCGGGACGGGAGCCGCGGGATACACGCAGATGACGGTCAAGAACACCGGCGGCTGGATCCTGACCGCGATGACCTACTCCTTCGGCGGGCGGATGGAGAAGCAGGAGGGCGACAGGTACGTGCCCGCGCTCCTGGACGGCCCGGCGGAGCAGGCGCTCCGGCACCTGTCCACGATGCGGTGGCAGGACGACTCCATGGGCGCCAACCAACTGCGCACCCAGCAGGACGCGGAGCGCGACTTCGCCGCCGGCAAGATCGGCATGATGATCGGCACCGTCAACAGCTACAGCCGCTACACCACCCTCTACTCCGGCAAGCCGGACGACTTCGGCATCGCGGCGCTGCCGCAGCAGGGCGGCGGCAAGGCGACACTGCTGGGCGGGCTGGTCGCGGCCGTCAACGCCAAAGCCACGGCCGCGCAGCGAGCCGCCGCGGTGAAGTGGATCGACTTCTACTACCTCAAACCCAACTACGACCCGGCGGCCGCCGAGCAGCTGGCCGTGGCCAACGCCGCGGACAAACTGGCCGTCGGCCTGCCCACGCTCCCGTTCTACGGCACGTCGGTGTCAGGCCCGGTGAACGCCGCGATCGCCAAGCACGGCAACATCCCGGTGTCGAACTTCGCGCCCTACGTCAAGGACACCGACAAGCTGGAGTACGTCGTCGAACCCCCCGTCGCCGCCCAGGACCTGTACGGCGCACTCGACACCGCCGTGCAGGCCGTTCTGACCCGCGAGGACGCCGACCCGCGCGACGAGCTGACCAAGGCGGCGGCACGGGTCGCGCCGCTGCTTGAGAAAGCCCAGTGACCCGGGGCAAAGGCGTCGCGGCCGCGCTGTTCCTCATCCCGACGGTGCTGGTCTTCGGCCTGTTCTCGTGGTGGCCGATCATCCGCAGCGTGGTGCTCGGATTCCAGCAGACCAACCTGGTCGAGGCGGCGACCTTCGCGGGCCTGGACAATTTCCGCACCCTGCTCGCCGACCCCCTGCTGGGCACGGCGGTGCGCAACACCCTGCTGTTCACCGGCCTGGCCCTGCTGATCGGCTTTCCGCTGCCGATCCTCCTGGCGGTGCTGATGTCGGAGCTGCGGCGCGGCTCCGGGCTGATGCGGGTGCTGGTCTACCTGCCGGTGGTGGTGCCGCCGGTGGTGGCCGTGCTGATGTGGAAGTGGTTCTACGACCCGGACTCCGGCCTGTTCAACCAACTGCTCGGGCTGGTCGGGCTGGGACCGTACCCCTGGTTGCAGTCCACGGGCATGGCGATGCCGAGCCTGATCCTGGAGGCCACCTGGGCGGGCGCCGGCGGCGTCGTGCTCATCTACCTGGCCGCGCTGTCCAGCGTGCCGACCGAGCTGTACGAGGCGGCCGAGCTGGACGGGGCGTCGGTGTGGCGCAGGTTGTGGCATGTGACGCTGCCGCAACTCCGGCCCATCCTGCTGATCATGCTCCTGCTCCAGGTGATCAACACCTTCCAGGTGTTCACCGAGCCGTTCGTGCTGACCGACGGCGGGCCGGAGGACTCGACGGTCACGGTGCTGCTACTGATCTACAGGTACGCGTTCGTCAACGGCGACTACGGCACGGCGGCGGCGTTGAGCGTGAGCCTGGCCGTGGTGCTGGCGGTGCTGTCCGCCGTGTACCTGCGGCTCACCAGAGCTTGGGGGACGAAGTGAGGGGAGTGATCTCCGACACCGAACGGCGTGGGCGCGGGATGCGCCTCGGACTGGGCACCACCCAGGTGCTGCTCATCGTGGCCCTGCTCCTGGAGGGCGCCGGGCCGATCTACTGGATCTTCAAGGGCGCGATCTCCTCCACCCAGGAGTCGCTACGCCGTCCGCTGGCCCTGTGGCCGGCGGACGTGCGATGGTCGAACCTGGCGGAGGCGTGGACGACCCTGGAGGTCGGCCACTACCTGACGAACACCGTCGTACTCGTCGGCGGCTCCTGGTTCACGCAGCTGTTCGTCGCGACGACAGGCGCCTACGCGCTGTCGGTCCTGCGACCCTCCTACGGCAGGTACGTCTACGGCGCGGTCCTGGCGACGCTGTTCCTGCCCGGCACCGTCTCGATGGTCTCGCTGTACCTGACCGTCCTGGACCTGTCCATCGCCAACACCCCGCTGTCGGTGTGGTTGCCCGCCGGGGCGCACGCCTTCAACGTCCTGCTGGTCAAGCAGTTCTTCGACGGCATACCCAAGGAGTTGTTCGAGGCGGCGCGCCTCGACGGCGCGGGACCATGGCGGATCTTCACCCGGGTGGTGCTGCCGATGTCGCGTCCGATCCTGGCCGTGGTATCACTGCTGGCTGTCATGAACGCGTGGAAGGACTTCCTCTGGCCCATGATCGCCATCACCGACACCGAGAGCCAGCCGCTGGCGGTGGCCCTGCCCCGGCTGGCGGACACCTCGGACCAGGCCCTGCTCATCGCCGGGATGCTGATCGCGATCATCCCGCCCGTCCTGGTGTTCCTGCTGTTCCAGCGGCAGATCATCCGGGGCATCGCCTTCACGGGGCTGAAGGGATGAGGGTCCTGGTCACCGGTGCGGCCGGCCGCCTCGGCTCCGCCGTACTGGCAGAGCTCGCGTCGCGGGACATCGCCGTGACCGCGCTCGTCGCGCAGGACCCCGGCCCGCTGGCGGCGGAGCGGGTCGTCGTGGGCGACGCCCGCGACCCGGCCGCCGTCCGCGCGGCACTCGAAGGGGCCGACGCCGTCATTCACACGGCGGCGCTGGCCTCGCCCGAGGTGGCGGCGCCCGAGGTGGTGTTCTCGGCCAACACGCAGGCGACGTTCGTGGTGCTGAACGAGGCGGGAGAGCAGGGGGTACGGCGGGCCGTGATCGCCGGCAGCCTGTCGGTCACCGGCCTGCCGTTCGCCAGGTCGCGGCCGAGCCCGCCGTACCTGCCGCTGGACGAGCGGGTGCCGTTGCAGATCGAGGACCCGTACGCGCTGTCCAAGCAGGTGGACGAGGCGACGGCGGCGATGATGCACCGGCGGCACGGCATGACCGTGGCCGCGCTGCGCTTCCCCTTCCTCGGCGACCAGGCCAGGCTCGCCGCGCGCGCGGAGCGGCTGGCCGGGGATCCCGCGGCCGGGGCCGCGGAGGTGTGGAGCTACCTCGACCTGCGCGACGCCGCGCGTGCCTGCCTGCTCGGGCTGACGGCCCCGCTGCACGGCGCGCCGGTCATCTTCGTCGCCGCGGACGAGACGCTCGTGGAGAGCCCGACCGAGGAGTTGCTCGCGGCGCACCACCCCGGCGTGCCGTGCCGTACGGCATTGCCCGGCAGGACCGTGGCCATCGATCTCGGGCCGGCCAGGCGACTGCTGGGATTCACTGCTCGGCATCCGTTCCCAGAGGAGCGACAATCATGATCATGCCGGAGACGCAGGCGCCGTGGCAGGCCAGGGACGGGCTGCGCATCACCGGTGTGCGCGCGATCGTCACCGCTCCAGGCGGGGTTCCGCTCGTCGTCGTGCGGATCGACACCTCGGAACCCGGGTTGTACGGCCTGGGCTGCGCCACCTTCACCCAGCGCTTCCACGCCGTGGTCGCCGCGATCGAGCGGCACCTCGCTCCCATGGTCATCGGCCGGCACCCGGCCGACATCGAGGACATCGGCCGGATGCTGCACTACTCGTCGTACTGGCGGGGCGGGCCTGTGCACAACAACGCGCTGTCCGGCATCGACCAGGCGTTGTGGGACATCGCGGGCAAACGTTTCGGCGTGCCGGTGTACGAGCTGCTGGGCGGGCGGGTCAGGGCGGCCGCCGCCGTCTACACCGGGGCTCGCGGTGGCGAGGTCGAGGAGTCGATCGAGCGGGCCGCCGCGCTCGCCGAGCAGGGCTACCGTTACGTGCGGCTGCAGGCGGGCGGGCCGGGGCTCGGCACGTACGGCGGCGTCGGCACGCCCGGCGGGTATCCGGGCAGCCCTCATCCCGACGGCTGGGACGTCGGCCACTACCTGCGGAGCACGCCGAAGTTGTTCGAGCGTGCCCGCGAGGTCCTCGGCGAGGAGCTCGGCCTGCTGCACGACGCGCACAACCGGCTCACGCCGAAGGAGGCCGTGGCGCTCGCGCGGTCGCTGGAGCCGTACCGGCTGTTCTTCCTGGAGGACCCGCTCGCACCCGAGCACTTCGACCGGCTGCCCGAGGTGCGGGCGGCCGCGCCGATGCCGATCGCCTCCGGCGAGCTGGTCTCCTCGGTGACCGACGCGGCGCGCCTCATCACCTCCGGCGGCGTCGACTACCTGCGCCTGCACGTCTCGGCCGTCGGCGGGCTGACGCCCGTGCGCAAGCTCGCCGCGCTGTGCGAGCTGACCGGGGTGCGGACGGCCTGGCACGGGCCGCCCGACGTGTCACCGGTGGGCGCGGCGGCCAACGTCACGCTCGACGTCACCAGCCCCGCGTTCGGGATCCAGGAGGCGCATGTCTACCCGGAGACCGTGCACGAGGTGTTCCCGGGAACATTGAGGACGGTGAACGGCTACATCGCCCCCTCTGATCGACCCGGCTGGGGCGTCGACCTCGACGAGAACGCCGCCAGGCGATACCCACCGGAAACGCACCTGCACGAGCGGTGGGCCGCGCGGGTGCGCAGGCCCGACGGCGGGATCGAGGCTCCGTGATCTACTACTTCTTGGGGGATATGCCATGAGACCCAGCGGTCGCCCTCGTCAGGCGGACATCGCTCGACTGGCCGGCGTCTCACAGCCGACCGTGTCCCTGATCCTCGGCGGCGGCGCCGCTGCCATGGGCATCGCCCAGGAGACCCAGCGCAAGGTCATGGAGGCCGCCGAGCAACTCGGGTACGTGCCCGACCCGATCGCCACCCGCCTGGCGGCCGGGCAGAACAACCTGCTCGGCCTCTACACCTTCACCTCGACCTTCCCCAATGAGATATCCCACGCCTACTACCCGTTCCTGGTGGGTATCGAGGAGGAGTCGGCGGCGCAGGGCTACGACCTGCTGATGTTCATCGCCTCCAGCACCACGGGCGAGCGCCCGCACGCCCAGGTGCTCAACCGGGTTCGACTGGCCGACGGCTGCCTGTTCCTGGGCAGGCACCTGCCCGTTCGGGAGATGGACCGCCTGCTGGCCACCGATCTGCCTGTCGTCTACATAGGGCGGCACGACGAATTCGGCGACCGCCTGGCCTACATCGGCGCCGACTACGTGTCCGCCGGCGCCGCCGTGGTGCGGCATCTGGCGGGGCTGGGCCACGAGCGCATCCTGTACGTGCGCGAAGCCGACGAGGCGATCACCTCCGTCGACAGGGAGGCGGGCTTCCGGAGCGGCATGGAAGAGTGCGGGCTGGCAGCCGAGGTGGTGCGCACCGACGGCGCCGACCTGACCCCCGACCGGCTGCGCGCCTGGCGCGACCAGGGCATCACCGCGGTGGTCACCGAGGCCACCGACACCGACGCCGCCCACCGCGCCCTCCTGGCGGCCGCCGAGCGCGCGGGGCTCCGCTTCCCCGACGACCTCTCCCTGGCCACGTTCGGCGACCCCCGCGACCGCGCGGCAGGGCTCACCGGCTTCGCCGTACCCCGTCGCGAGATGGGGGCCGCCGCCGTCCGGTTGCTCACGAAACTCATCGCGGGAGACCGTACGGTCCCCAGGCACCAGCTCCTGACCTGCGAGCTCGAGCCAGGCGAGACCGCGGCGCCTCCCCGCTAGCCCTCTCGAAAGGCATCACCCATGACCGACATCCTCATCGTCGGCGGTGGGCTGGGCGGCGTCGCCGCAGCCCTGGCCGCCTGCCGTGCGGGCCACGACGTCGTCCTCACCGAGGAGACGGACTGGATCGGTGGCCAGCTCACCGCGCAGGCCGTACCCCCCGACGAGCACCCGTGGATCGAGAGCTACGGCTCCACCGCTGCCTATCGTGACGTGCGCGGCTCCATCCGCGACTACTACCGGCGCTGGTACCCCATGACCGGCGGCGCGCAGCGCTGGCGCGAGCTGAACCCCGGCGCCGGATATGTCAGCAAGTTGTGCCACGAACCACGCGTCTCCCTGGCGATCCTGCAGGCCATGCTGGCTCCCCACGTGGCCGCCGGGCGCCTGCGCGTCCTCCTTGAACACCGCCCCGTCGATGTCGAGGTGGACCGTGACCGCGTCAGAGCCGTCACGCTGCTGGACCTCCGCTCCGGCGGCTCACACACCATCGCCGCCGCCTATGTCCTCGACGCGACGGAGACCGGCGATCTGCTGCCGCTGGCGAAGGCGGAGTACGTCACGGGCGCGGAGGCCCGCGGCGAGCACGACGAGCCGCACGCGCCGGACGAGTACCAGCCGCTGAACATGCAGGGCATCACCTACTGCTTCGCCGTCTCCCACCACGACGGTGAGAACCACGTCATCGACCGGCCTTCGGACTACGGATTCTGGCGCGATTACCGGCCCGGCTTCTGGCCCGGGCCGCTGCTCGGCTTCAGCGCACCGGACCCACGCACCCTGGAGCCCGAAGCCCGCTGGTTCGACCCCAACCCGCCCGGTGATCCCCGCGGGGTGCTGGCCGACCAGAGCGCCCAATCGGGGGACAAGGACCTGTGGATGTTCCGCAGGATCCTCGCCCGCGACCTGTTCGAGCCCGGCTTCGCCGCTTCTGACATCACTCTGGTCAACTGGCCGCTGAACGACTACTGGCTGCGCCCGATCATCGAGGTGGACGCCGACACGGCGGCACTGGCGCACAGGGAGGCCAGGCAACTGTCGCTGTCGCTGCTGTACTGGCTCCAGACCGAAGCGCCCCGCCCTGACGGCGGCACCGGCTTTCCCGGGCTCCGGCTCCGCCACGACGTGGTCGGCACCGCGGACGGATTGGCGAAGTCCGCCTACGTCAGGGAGTCGAGGCGCATCCGCGCGGTCACCACCGTCACCGAGCACCATGTCTCCAGGGCCGTCCGCGGCGATCGCGGCACGCTGCGGCACCATGACTCCGTCGGAGTCGGCGCGTACCGCATCGACCTGCACCCGTCGACCGGTGGGGACAACTACATCGACATCGCCAGCGTGCCCTTCGAGATCCCGCTCGGCGCGTTGCTGCCTGTCAGGATGCGCAACCTGCTGCCCGCGGGGAAGAACATCGGCACCACGCACATCTCCAACGGGTGTTTTCGCCTGCATCCTGTGGAATGGAATGTAGGCGAGGTCGCGGGCCAGCTGGCCTCGTACTGCCTGCGCCGGGAGGTGGAACCGCAGGAGGTCAGGGAGAAGGAGACCTTGCTGGAGGAGTTCACCGGGGAACTGGACACGATCGGGATCGAACGCCACTGGCCGGCACCGGCGGGCTACTGACCCTCGGCCCGCGGCATCGGAGGCGCCGAGCTCATGACCAGCCCCTGCCTGGCCGCCATCGCCGAGATCGGCTGATCACCCGCCTCGACCTTGGTGGCCAGGGGGCCCGCTGGGACATCTGACACGCGTGTCGCCAAGCCCTCGGGAGCCGGCGTCGCAGCCCAGCGCGTCGAAGCGCTCACCGACGACGGCGCGGCCGACCCTCAGGCGGGGCCTGTGCCGCCGGAGCCCGCGAAAGGCCCGTTCACGACCGGTACGGGCATGGCGCCTCGCGCCTGTCGCGAAGCCACTCGGCACACGTGAGTCCAACACCACGGGTGAGACCCGCTGACAGGTGCTTGTTAGCGAATTTAGGTAGATCTTTCCATATATCTCCCATCAGGCGACACATCGGACACCGCCTTCTACCTGGGACTTTACCTTCGCCGGAAGCGTTGAACCCTCCTTGGGGCGCACTTGACCTGCGGAAACATCAGGCTACCCTCGCCCTATCGCAGACTTCCGGTTTATTCACATTGGTCACAAGATTACCAATTTTGTCAGGATCAATGTGCATATATCCGGTCTTGTTCAGGAGGTTCCCTCACTTCCATGACGCCAGAGACGCAGAGGTTCATCGAACTGCTCCAGCGCCAGCTCGGCTATGCCGACAAGGGCGCGAGCACCAAGTTCGGCGAATGGTACGGCAGCAACATCGAGTTCGACGCCGACTACAGCTCGGCCCCGTGGTGCGACATGTACATCTCGTGGGCGGCGCACAAGCTCGGCTACCAGGCATGGGTCGGCCAGTTCGCGTGGACGGTTGCACACGCGAAGTGGTTCAAGGAACAGCACGCGTGGGGGAAGGTTCCGACGCCCGGCGCGTTGGTCTTCTTCGACTGGAGCGGCTCCGGCAAGATCGACGACATCGACCACGTCGGCGTCGTGACGAAGGTGCGAGGCGACACGATCTTCACGATCGAGGGCAACACCGACGGCGGCGTCGTGGAGAGCAAAGAGCGCAGCACGAGCAGTGTCGTCGGGTACGGCTATCCGGAACGGGTCAAGGCCAACCTGGACGCGACCAAGTCCGAGCTCCAGCTGGTTCAGGCGCGGCCCGGACCCGAGGCGCCGCAGCAGGCAGCCGGCGACTGGTCCGCCGAAGCACGACCCGGATCCCAGACGCGGCAAGATCAATACGCCGACCAGACGTCTGAGGCATCACGCGACATCCACAAGAACCAGGAACAACCCGGTCACCGGCCCACTGACTCGCGGCCCGACGCGGACACGACCAACGACCAACCCTCCGACCGGGCACCCCGCCAGCCCTCCGGCGATCACACGGGGCAAGAGCAGCCATCCAGCGATCTCACGGGACAAGAGCAGCCGTCCGGCGACAAGACACTCCAAAGCCCCCACGACCAGAACCCTCAGGCCACCGACGACCACGCGGCTCCGTCAGGCGCCCGGCCCGGGGCTGACGACCCGGGCCGGAACACCGCCGACGGACCGGGCACCCACGCCACGGTTGCTCCGGCCCCGAGTTCCTCCGACAACTCGAGCGCCAGTCCGACATCGGACACACCGTCCACCACCCCCACCCCGACATCCGACACCCCGACCGGCACCCCCACTCCGACTTCCGACACTCCGACCGCCACAGTCACCCCGACATCCGACACGCCCTCGGCCACGGCCACCGCCATCCCAACGCCATCCGTCTCCGAGACACCCCCGACAGCCAGCGCGACCCCGACCTCCGACGCGCCCTCTGCCACACCGTCGACCACGCCCTCGACGACGACCTCGGCCACATCCACGGCCACGGCCAGCGCATCGGTGCCGCAGACGGCTTCGGAAACCCCTTCGCCGACCGCCACCACCGCCGAGCCGACCGCTTCTCCCGAACCCGAGCCGACCGCTTCCCCGACGGAGGCGGCGGCCACGTCCCAGTCCGAGCCGACTGCCACCCCCACGCCGACCACCGCCCCCTTCTCGGCCGAGCCGGTCCCCGAGGAGAGCACCCCCGCCGCGCCGAAAGCGGCTGACACCGCGGTCGCGACGGCGTTCCCCACGCACCTCCAGGCCTCGGTCAGCGGCCCGCTGCCCAGCCTGTCCACTCCGGCGTTGGTCACCTCGGCCGTGGTCACCGTCGTGGTTCTGCTCGCGGTGTTCGTGGTGCTCAAGACCCGCGCCGGCGCCCGCTCGGCCGCCACCGCCGCCGCCACCGCCGGGTACGCTCCCCCGAGCCCGCCCGTCCCGGTCGGCCCGCGGCACGGCGTCGCCGAGCCGGACGAGAGCACGGTGTGGAGATGGGAGCTCCTGGAAGCCATCGAGGCTGCCGTAGCCCTCGACACCACCCCACCCGGCGAGCAGGACAGCACCCCCTCCCGGCAGGAGAACCGGCGACCCGACCCCGCTCTCGGCCCTCAGGAGGATGACGCCTTGACCGAGCCGCTGGAGTCGATCGTCAACCCTGGGCCATTGGAGTCGACCGTCGACACCGGGCCCATCGAGCACATCGTCATCCCCGCGGCGACGAGCCCGTTCAACGCCTTCACCCCGGCCGGGTCCACGGACGAGAACGTCCCCGACCCCGCCCGCGATGGGCGCAGCGACCAGCACGCCGGCGACGAGGATGTCACCGGCGGGAAGAAACCCCCGGCCCCCGACGCGCTCTAGCTTGAGCGCCCGCTCCTGACCGTCGGCACACTGCCGCCCGCCGTGCGGGAGATCGTCCGTGCCGCCTACGCCGGGTCGGACAGCGCATCCCGGTCTCGTGCCGTACGGCGGGACCTACGTACCGGCCTGCGGCCGTCGTTGCCGCACGCCGGTACGATCCCGTCTGCTTCTACCGCCGCGTGACCTCCGCCCCCGCGAAACGGTAGTGCCGTGCCGGATCGAAGTCGGGCCATGGCTGATAGGCGTTCACGCCGGGTTCGCCACGCAGGTGGAACGCGCTCGGGTAAGGCTGCTCGTCCGCCGTGATGCGGGTCGAGGTCGGGATGTAGCGGATGGTCAGCCCGCATCGCCGCTCTGGCGAGGTGTTCGCGTTGCTGCCGTGCACGATGTTCGGGTGGTGCACCTCGACGTCGCCCGGCGCCAGCACCATGTCCACGGCCGCCGACTCCTCCACCTCGGCCGCGATCTCTTCGCCGAGCACATTGTCCACCGTCGTGTTGGGGCGCATCGCCTGGATGTCACCGCGGTGGCTGCCGGGGATCAGCCGTACGCAGCCGTTCCCCGGCGTCGAGTGGTCGATGGCCAGCCAGAGCGTGACCACCCGCATCGGCTCCAGCGGCCAGAACGCCGCGTCCTGGTGCCAGAGCACCGGCTGCCCGGAGTACGGCGGCTTGCTGATGTAGTGCGAGGCGAACAGCGCGATGTCCGGGCCGATGAAGGTCTGCGCGATGTCCAGCAGCCGGTCGTCCGAGATCAACCGCAGCCAGAACGGGTCGTCGCGCAGCAGCGTGTGGCCCAGATGTTCGGGCCGCAGGTCCGGGTGGCGGCGCTGCAGCCAGTCGACGTGGCCGGCCGCCTCCCGCACCAGCTCCCGGTCGATGACATCGCGGAAGACGGCGTAGCCGTCGCGGTCGAATCGCTCGAGGACGTCACTCATAAGGCTCTCCCGGAATGCGCAACGGGCCCGTCACAGGGTGATCTCTCGTTTCTCCTGCGCGGACCGGTAGGCCGCGAGAATGACCTTGAGCACGTCCGTGCCCTCTTCGTGGGTGTGCACCGGCCGCGATCCATCACGTATCCGGCGGACGAAGTCGGCGCAGACGGCCGGAATGGAGTCGACGGCCGGAAATTCGAGCGTGGTGGCGGCCCCGCCGCGTGGCTTGTGGCACAGCGTCATGCCGTCGCTCCACAGGCTGCCGAGCTCGCCGACCGCCGAGAACTTCTCGGTGAACGGCGCCGCCTCGTACGCCCAGCTGGTCACCACCTCCCCCACCGCGCCGTCGGCGAAGCGCACCAGCACACGGGCGGAATCCTCGCCCTCCATGAACGCCAGCCGGTGGGTGCTGAGCATCGCCGTCACCGCGGCGGGGCGGGCGGACGCCAGGTACAGCAGCAGGTAGGTGGGGTGGTAGCCGGTGTCGATGAGCTCGCCGCCGCCGCTGGTGGCCGCATGGGCGCGCCAGCCCATCGTCGACGGGTCGAAGTCGTTGAAGAAGCTGTCGGTGGTGCGCAGTTCGTACACCCGGCCCAGCGCGCCGGAGTCGATGAGCTCGCGGGCGTGGGCGACCGCGGGCAAGGTGAGCTGGTTGTGCGCGCACATCAGGGTGACCCCGGCTGTGCCCACCGCGTCGGCGATCCGCTCGGCCTCGGCGATCGTCAGGCACAGCGGCTTCTCGCACAGGATGTGCTTGCCGGCCTTGGCGGCGGCGATGACGGCGTCGGCATGCAGATGGTGGGGCAGACAGATGTCGACGGCGTCGACGGGGGCCTCCTCCAGCATGCGCTCGTAGGAGCGGTACGCCTGGGCGCCACCCGCCTGCTGGGCGCGCTCGGTGGCGGTGTCGAGGTCCACGTCGGCGACGGCGGTGACGACCGCCTCGTCCGGGACGGCGAGATAGCCGCGCAGATGGGAGCGGGAGATGTTCCCGCAGCCGATGAGGCCGATGGAGAGGGTCATATGCGGCTTCCTTCCTCGCGGCTGTCGCGGGTGGCGGCGACCATCAAGCGGGTCAGGTCGAGGCCGAGGGCGAGGTTCTCCTCGTCACGGGTGCCGTCGGCGACATGGCGTACGAACAGCTCGAACGGCGTGCCGGTACGCGGCGGCACGGGCAGTTCGCGCCAGGCGCCGCCGCTGCTGAGCAGCATCCGCGGCTCGGGCGTCCCGTACACCAGGGAGCCTTCGGTGCCGTGCAGCTCGATGGTGAACGGGGAGGCCGGTGCGACGAAGGACGCCTCCACCACGCCAAGCGTGCCGTCCGCGCAGCGCAGCACCGCGACGGCGTTGTCCTCGACGGCGCGCTCCGTCACATGGCCGAAGGACCCGGTCACAGACTCGGGCATGCGGCCGAGGAACAGCCGGGCCAGGTACATGGGGTGGCAGCCGAGGTCGATGAGGGCGCCGCCCGCGGTGGCGGCCGGGTCGTAGAAGTGCTCGGGGAGCCAGCCCTCGCCGACCGAGCCGCCGTGGGCCAGGCGGATCCGGACAAGGGTGAGGCGGCCGAGTTCGCCGTCGGCCAGCACCTTGCGGATGGCCGTCGTGTAGCCGTCGTACAGCCTGGGGAGCGCGAGCATCAGCGCGACGCCGGACTTCTCCGCGGCGGCGGTGATCTCCGCGCACTCGGCCGTGGTCGGGGCCAGGACCTTCTCGGTGAAGATGTGCTTGCCGGCCGCCGCGGCGGCCGTGATGACCTCGCGGTGCGCGGTGGTCGGGCAGGTGACGACCACGGCGTCGACGTCACCGCGCGCGAGTAGTCCGCCGAGGTCGGGATGGAAGTCGGCGCCGAGGTCGTCGGCCCAGGCCCGCCCGCGGGCGGCGTCCTCGTCCCAGACGGCGGTGATCTCGGTGCCGGGGTGCTCGGATGCCTGGCGAGCGTAGTCGGGAGCGTGCACGTGCCAGAAGCTGAGGATGGCGAGGCGCAGGGGCACGAATGATCCTTGCGTTATGGGTGGATTCAGCCTTCGGAGGTGGCCGTACCTTTGTCGAACCGGTCCAAAACCCTACCCGGGACGGTAGCCCTGGACCGGTTCGATGGCAATACTTGAACGAAAAACGGCTGTAATACTGCGGCAACTCTTGCGATGAATAAGGGCCGATGTCAGCATCGGTCACGAGCGCCGGTCGTCCGCGCCCTTCGGAGAGATCTCCCCACCCAGCCACCCGTCAGGCAAGGGATTGACGCATGCCTTACGCAGTTGACGAGTTCGCCTTCGACCTGCGCCAGAGCGTGGCGCCCGGCCACACCTGGGTCACCAGCGGCTGGACCACCGTCCACGCCCCACCGGGCTCGGTGTGCGGGGTCGGCGGGTGGTTCGCGCCACCGTACGCGGCCCCCGACGCCGCGCTGGCCGTCGAACTGGACGTGGACGGGCACCGGATCGCCGACGGCGCGGCGCCCGGCGTGGCCGGAGTGGGCCTGCTCCACGCGGGCGGCACCTGGTGGCCTGGCCGGATCGAGAGGCAGGGCACATACCACCGCCGCCACCACGGCGAACTCGTGTCGTTCGGGGTGCGGAGCACCCTCACCCCGCTGTACGGCCAGGCCGGGTTCGTCCTGGAGGTGGAGATCACCAACCGGTCCGGGCGCGACGTCGCCGTGACCCTGCACCCGCGCGCCGATCCCGGCGGCCCCCGCCGTGTCTCGCTCGGCGAATGGGGCTGGGTCCCGCCCGAACCCGGTCCGGAGGCCACGCGCACGGGACCGTGTACCTGGCAGGCCGGGGACGTCACCGTCGAGCTCTCCCACGAGGGACTCCAGCAGGACGTCCCGGCGGGCGGGAGCGCGGTGTTCACGCTGGCCGTTCGCGCCGGCGCGGGAACGCCGCCCGGGCGGCTGCGGGAGCTGGCCGCCGAGTCCCGCGGCCAGTCGGAGCGCCGGCTGGCCGCGGCGCTGGCGCGGGTGCCGCGGCTGTCCAGCGACATCCCGGGGCTGGAGGCGTACTGGCGCGGCTCTCTGTCCAGCGGGCTGGCCTGTCTCTGGGACAACCCCGGCTTCATCACCTCGCCCTTCGTGGCCACCTCCGGGCTGGACGGCGGGGCGCTGTGCTCCTACGCGTGGGACACCGGCGGGTACGCCCCCCACCTGCTCTCCCTCATGCTCGGCGACGCCACCACCACTGTTCTGGAATCCCTCATGAAGGTGGACCTCACCAGCCACTACGCGATCGCTCCCGACGGCACGGGCCAGGGCGTCCCGTACGCCTACAGCGGCTGGTCCCTGGTCACCCTCGCCACCGCCGTCGCCGCCCACCAGGGCATCTCCCCCGCCCTGGTCACCCAGCTCCACGAGCTGGTCGAGGGGCTGGACGCCCGCTTCACCCCGGCCGGGGCGCTACGCGACTACGGCACCCAGCACAACCTGCTGGAGATGCGCGGCACCGGCTGGGAGCACGTGGTCGCCAGCCCCAACGCCGAACGCGCCTGGTGTCTCGACCGGCTCGCCGAGCTGGCCGAGGTGTCCGGCGCGCGGCTGCCCGTCGATGAGTTGCGCTCCCGCGCCCGTGACATCAGGCACGCGATCGCCCGCGAGCTGTGGGACGAGCGTGAGGGCTGGTTCCGCTGCCGTTACCCCGACGGGCACACCGAGCTCGTCCAGCACGTCCAGGCGTTCGACGCGATGCGGAACGGCGCCTGCACGCCGGAGATGGCCTCGGCCATGCTGAGGCGGCTGCGTGACGGCTCGTTCCTCGCACCGTACGGCGTCAGCGCCGTGGCCGCGGACGACCGGCTGCACTACGAGCTCGGCGACACCGACTGGTCGGGCGGCGGGGCGTACACGGGGGAGGGCCCGCAGCTCGCCCTGACGCTCTGGGAGCACGGCGAGCCGTCCCTCGCCTGGAGTGTCATGCGACGGCTGCTCTGGATGGGGCAGCACTTCCCGTACTACCCCCAGGAGCACTACTGCGACCGCCCAGCGGCACCGCCCGCAGGCCGCCGGGTCAACATCGTCGCCGGGCTGGCCGGCGCGGAGGCGATCCTGACCGGCGCGGCGGGCGTGCGCTTCCGGCTCGACGGCAGCCTGGTCGTCATCCCGGCGGCGCTCCCCGACGGGGACGTGGAGCTGACCGGGCTGGTCCACCGGGGGCGCATCATCGACGTCTCGACCGCCTCAGGCGTCGTCACCGTCGACGGCCGTCCGCGCAAGGCCGGCGAGGTGATCGAGTAACGGCACCACCGGGTTGCACCGGCCAGAGCCGCGGGCGCACGGCGGGGGGCTACGGGTCAGCGCCCAGGTGGCCGGGCCGCTCATGCCGGGCGGCACGACCGCCGAGCCGGCACGCCATCGCCCGTATTCGTCGCAAGAGTTACGGGCGAGTTACTCCTGTTTTTCGTCGAAGTATTGCCATCGAACCGGTCCAGCGCTACCGTCCCAGGAAATGGTGTTGGACCGGTTTGACAAAAGACCGGACGCAGTTGGGGAACGGGCATGGAGAAAATCACGATCCGCGATATAGCACGGCTGGCCGGCGTATCGAAATCCACGGTGTCGCTGGTGATCAACAACAGCCCGCGGGTCGACCCGGCCACCCGGCGGCGCGTGCTGGCGGTCATCACCCGCCACAACTACGTGCCCAGCGCCACCGCGAGCGCGCTGGCGAAGGGGCGGCCGCCGTTCATCGGCATGATCGTGCCCGGGCTGACGTGGCGGATGGTGGCCCCGCTGAACTTCGGGGTCGCCTCCGTCATCGAGCGCACGCCGTACGAGATCATCCTCTACACGAGCACCAACGACCGCGACTACGGGCCGGTCATCGACCGCATGCTCGCCTCGGGGTTGTCGGCCGGGGTCCTGGTGATCAACCAGGACCAGCCCATGAAGCCCCTGCTCGACCTGCACGGGCAGGGCGTGCCCGTGGTCCTCATCAACACCCTCGGCTCCCACTTCGACCTGCCGTCGGTCGAGGCCGACAACTACGAGGGCGCCCGCGGCGCGGTCCGCCACCTGCTGGACCTCGGTCACCGGCGGATCGCGTCGCTGGCCGGGCCGATGACGTACCCGTGCTGCCAGGACCGGCAGCGCGGCTACGAGGACGCGCTGACCGAGGCCGGAGTCCCGATCGACGCCTCGCTCACCGCGCAGAGCGCGTTCGAGCCGCCGCGGGCCCGCGAGCTGGTGCGCGAGCTGCTGGATCGTGCCGACCGGCCGACGGCGGTGTTCGCGCACAACGACGTCACCGCCTACGCCGCCATGGAGGCCGCCGCCGACCGCGGTCTGCGGGTGCCCGAGGACCTGTCAGTGGTCGGATTCGACGACATACCGTCGTCGGCGCACGTCAAGCCCGCCCTCACCACGGTCGGCCAGCCGTTCGAGGCGATGGGCCAGCAGGCGGCCCGGATGCTGCTCGCCATCGTCTCCCCTGGGTCCGGGGAAGACCCGCCACCGCCCACCCGCATCCAACTGCCGACCACTCTCGTCATCCGGGACAGCACGGGCCCCGCTCCCGCCTGAAACGCATCTCACCTCGACTTTCACCTCCACTTTCACATCGACGAAGCGAAGACCGGCGCCCTGGCGGCACCGGTCATGATCCCCCCTGCCCGTCGAAAGAAAGGCCCCCTCATGGGTCGCTTCACCAAGGCGCTGGCGTACGTGATCCCCGGAGCGCTGCTCGCGGCGCTGATGGGACCGGCGGCGCCCGCGACCGCCGCCGCACCGACCGAGGTCATGCCGGCCGACGTCCTCGAATCGTTCACCCAGTTCACGGGTAATCCCGCACCCCAGACGAAGTTAGTCACCGTTCAAGGACAGCCGGACTTCGACCAGGCGCTGCAGGTCACGGTGACCGGGCAGCCGAGCTCGTCCGGCCTGGACGGCGAGTACTCCTTCGGCGTGGGCGTCCCGTCCGCGCAGCCCACGGTCAAGGGCGAGGCGATGCTGGCCACCTTCTGGGCGCGGTCGGTCACGCCGACCCCGTCCGGATCCGGCCTGGCCCACTTCGTGTTCGAGCAGAACGGCGGGAGCTACAGCAAGTCCACCCAGGCGGCGATGAAGTTCGGGGCCGTGTGGCAGCGCTTCCAGCTGCCGTTCCGGATGGCCGCCGACTACGCGGCCGGGCAGGTCCGCGTCAACTTCTGGCTCGGGTACGGGCCGCAGGTGCTGCAGATCGCGGGCGTGTCGGTGCTGCGGTACGGACCGGGGACCCCGGCCGGGTGGCCGCAGGCCACCTACGCCGGTCGCGACGCGGCCGCGTCCTGGCGGGCCGCCGCCGCCGACCGGATCGAACGCGACCGCAAGGGCAACATCTACGTCAAGGTCGTCGACTCCCAGGGCCACCTCGTCCCAGGCGCCACCGTTCAGGCGGAGATGACCAGGCACGCCTTCAAGTTCGGCTCGGCCGCGGACGGTGTGCGGCTGATGACCCAGAACACCGCGGGGCAGAAGTACCGCGACACGCTGCTGGCCAACTTCAACCAGTTCACGCTCGGCAACAACCTCAAGTGGAACCACTGGGAGAACGTGACCGAGCGGAACACGTACACGCTGCCCGCGCTCCAGTGGGGACGCGACAACGGCCTGTTCGTCCGCGGGCACACCCTGATCTGGCCCTCGTGCGGCAACATGCCCGCCGACGTCTGCGGCCTGCGCAACGACCCCGCCGCGCTGCGGAACAGGATCGACACCCACATCACCGACGAGGCGAGCACGCTCGCCGGCAAGATCGACGAGTGGGACGTGGTCAACGAGCCGTACGCCAACCACGACGTGCAGAACGTGCTCGGCGACGGCGAGATCGACCGCTGGTTCCGGCTGACCCGGCAGGCCGACGCGGGCCCCAGGCTCTACCTCAATGACTACGACATCATCGAGGACAACGGCTGGGAGGTCCGCCACCAGGACCAGTTCGCCGCCCTGGCCCGCTCGCTGAAGGACGGCGGGGCACCCATCGGCGGGATCGGCATCCAGGGGCACTTCGCCGGTGAGCAGCTCACCTCGCCGCAGGACCTGGTCACGCTGATCAACAAGTTCGGCGGGATCGGCCTGCCCGTCGCGATCACCGAGTTCGACGTGGGCACCACCGACGAGCAGCTCCAGGCCGACTACACGCGTGACTTCCTCACCGTGATGTTCAGCATGCCGCAGGTCACCGGGGTCAGCACGTTCGGGTTCTGGGAGGGCGACACCTGGGATCCCAAGCGGGCCCTGTTCCGGACCGACTACACGCCCAAGCCGAACGCCGTGGCCTGGCGCGACCTCATCTACGGCAAGTGGTGGACCAGGGCGACGGCCACGACCGGGGCGACCGGATCGACCACGGTGCGCGGCTTCCTCGGCGACTACACCGTCAAGGTCACGGCCGGCGGCGTCACCAAGGAGGTCGCCGTCTCGATGCCGACCATCGCCGGCAAGGCGATCACAGTGGTCGTCGGCTGACGTCAGCACATCGAGTCGGCTCATCGAAAGGAAAGTCCATGTCAGCCATTCAGCTCAGCCGCCGGCAACTCCTGGGGGCCGCCGTCGCCACCGGCGGCGCCGCGTTCCTCGCCGGCTGCGGCGACTCCCGGCAGAACGCCGCCCCGGCGCAGGGCACCACGCTGGCGTACTGGGACTGGTACGTCAGCCAGGCGCCGTGGGTGGACAACGAGATCAAGCTCTTCCAGCAGGCCAACGGCAAGACCACGATCAAGAAGACCACCCAGGTCACCGACAAGTACCTCGACCTCGTGGCGCTGGCCTTCCGCAGCGGCACCGCCCCCGACGTCCTCCTGCTGCCCACCAAGCCGAAACTGGAGACGCACGTCGGCGAGGGCTGGCTGATGCCCCTGGACAAGTGGGCCACCCCCGAGTGGCGGTCGAGGTTCCCCGCCAACAGTTTCGTCGAGGGCGTCAACATCTTCGGTGGCAAGGTCTACTCCGCCCCCTTCAGCGGCCTGGCGCCGGCGCTGCAGCTCTACATCCACAACGGGGTCTTCAAGGAGGCCGGCCTGACCAACCCCGACGGGTCGGTGCTCATCCCGAAGACGTGGGACGACATCACCCGCGCCGCCGAGGCGATCACGAGCAAGAGTGGCGGCAAGGTCTTCGGGCTCGGCTTCGGCAACGCGCAGAAGGGGGCCCTGCCGTGGCTGATCGAGCTGTTCTGCCGCGGCGCCGGGTCGCCCGGGGGCACCCAGTCGGTCGACTACCGCACCGGGAAATGGACGTACGGGACCGACCGCAACTACGCCGACTTCCTCGCTCTCCTCCTCGACTGGAAGAGCCGCGGCTTCATCTACCCGAACTCGATGAGCATCTCGGACGAGCAGGCCAGGGCGTTCTTCTCGAAGGGCCGGTTCGGCATGATCGTCGGCGGCGTGTGGAACCAGGCGCCCTGGGAGGAGGCCGGTTTCAAGGACTACAGCCTCATGACGCTCCCGTCGCCGACCGGCACCCCGCAGGGCTTCTTCTACGGGGCCCCGGGCAGCTACCTGATGGGCATCTCGGCCAAGGCGAGGAACCCCGACCAGGCGTGGGCCTGGCTCGACTGGTTCTACAGCCCCGCCGCCGGCAAGCGCTGGGTGCAGGGCGGCTACGGCCTGTCGGTCTACCCCGAGAACAACGACCCGGCGGGGGTGACCTCGCCGACCTTCAAGCAGTACGTGGCCATGGCGAACACGGCCCTCGTCGGCCCGGTGCCCGCCATCCGCAACCCGGAGATCGCCAAGGTGGAGGTGGCGCCGGTCCAGCCGGACCTCCCGGACGTCGCGGCCGGCATCTACACCGGCCAGCTCAAGGACACGCCCAAGGCGCTCAAGGAACTCGAGGACCGCCTCAACGGCGCCCTGGGCGAGGCCGTGTCGAAGGCCCGCGGGCAGGGGCTCAAGGTCAGCATGGACGACTACGTGTTCGCCGACTGGGACATCGCCAAGCCGTACACCACCAAGCGCGGATGAGCTGATGACGGACATCCAACTGGTCGGCCGGCCCCGCGCGCTGATCGCGGGCAGGGCCTCCCGCCTGCGACGGCGGATCGCCGCGGCGCGCTGGTCCTACCTGTACGTCCTGCCGATGCTGGTGCTGCTGCTGGCGTTCGTGATCTACCCGATCATCGCGTCGCTCGGCTACACCTTCTACCGGTGGGACGGGATCGGCGAGCCCGGCGACTTCGTCGGGCTCGCCAACTTCGCCCGGGTGATGACGGACTCCATCTTCTGGGGAGCCCTGCGCAACACGTTCTTCTACGTGCTGCTCGTGGTGCCCGTCCAGCTCGTTCTCGCGCTCGCGCTCGCCCTCGTGCTGAACAACCGCCGGCTGCGCGGGAGGACTCTGTACCGGACGCTCTTCTTCCTTCCGGTGGTGACGTCGGCCGCGGTCGTCGGCGTGGTCGTCCAGCTGCTCTTCTCCAATTTCGGCGACGTGGTCAACGACGTGCTGATGTCGATCGGCCTCACGGACGAATACGTGGACTGGCTCGGCGACCCGAGTTTCGCGATGATCATCATCATCGGGGTCGGGATCTGGCACACGCTGGGCTACAACCTCGTCTATTTCCTGGCCGGTCTGCAAACGATCCCCGACGAGCTGTACGAGGCGGCGCGGCTCGACGGCGCGGGCGCCCTCGCGAGCTTCCGCTACATCACCGTCCCCATGCTCAGGTCGGTGGGGGTCGTCATCGTCCTGCTGTCGGTCATCGGCTCGTTCCAGGTCTTCGACCTCGTGCAGGTGCTCACCAACGGCGGGCCGTACTTCGCCACCGAGGTCGTGAACACCTACGTCTACCACCTGGCGTTCGGCGGGTTCGGCGGCACCGGCGTCGAGCGGGACGTCGGCCTGGCCTCGGCGGCGTCGTTCTTCTACGGGATGCTGCTCATCGTCTTCGCCGTGGCCCAGGCGCTCTTCCTGCGGGTGCTGGTCAAGCGCAGGGGAGGTCGCGCATGACCCGGCGCGCGCCGTGGCTGACACACGCGTTCCTGCTCCTCGGCGGGATCGCCTGGCTGTACCCGTTCCTGTGGACGCTGGGCAGCTCGCTGAAGAGCACCGACGAGTTCTTCGGCCGCGGCCTGAACCCGCTGCCCGGCACGCCGCTGTGGGCCAACTACGGGCAGGCCTGGCAGGGAGCGTCCTTCGGCCAGTACTTCCTCAACACCCTCACCATCACCGTCACCACGGTGGTCATCACCCTGCTCGTCACCGCCATGGCCGGCTACACGCTGGCCCGCACCGAGTTCCCCGGCAAGGGGCTCGTCCTGGTCGTGGTCGCGGGGACGGTCTTCCTCCCCCACGGCTACACCATCATCCCGATCTTCGACATCATGGACGCGCTCGGCCTGCTCAACAGCCTCTGGTCGATCATCATCGTGCAGTCCGCGGGCGGGATCGTCTTCGGCACCTTCCTGTTCATGGGCTACTTCCGGGCCATCGACCACTCGCTGGAGGACGCCGCCCGGGTGGACGGGGCCGGCTTCCACCAGGTCTTCTGGCGGATCATGCTCCCGTTGTCGGGTCCGATGCTGGCCACGGTCGGCCTGTTCACCGCCATCTCGGCGTGGAACAGCTTCTTCATCCCGCTCGTGTTCACCCTCGCCCGTCCCGAGCTGCGCACCCTGGGTGTCGGGATGTACGCCTTCATCGGCGAGAACTCCACCGACTGGACGCTGCTGTGCGCCGGGTCCGTCATCACGCTCGCCCCCATCATCGCGATCTTCCTGGTGCTGCAGCGGTTCTTCGTGAACGGACTCGCCGGCGCCGTCAAGCAGTGACAGAAGGGTTTCCGTGTCCCATCCCCGGGGAGCCGGTCACCCTCTCCGGTGCAGAACAGGATTGAGCGGGGTGTCCGGGACGGCTCCCACCTCGGCTCCGGGCAGCCACGCACGCAGGTCGTGCCGCTGGTTGTCGTTGACCGGCCGGGAGACCGTGATGTCGGCGTCCATGTAGATCACGGTCATGACCCGGCGCGGGAGGTCCGAGCGGTTCGGCGCGGCGTGGTGGAACGTCCACCCGAGGTGGTAGCTCACCTCGCCGAGCCGGTACGGCGTCCCGACCGACGGGAAGTCCCGCTCGGCCAGCGCCCGCTGCAGCTCCCGCTCGGACTCGTCACTGATGGGCAGGTCACGGCCGTACTCGAAGCGGTGGCTGCCGGCGGCGAAGGCCAGCGGCCCCATCTCGGCCGGCGTCTCCTGCAGGGGGATCCAGACCGTCACGGTCCGGTCGCCGGCCAGCGGCCAGTAGTACTGGTCGGCGTGCCACGGGGTGAACCCGCCGCCCGGCTCCTTGTACAGCGCCTGGTCGTGATAGAGCCGGACGCCGTCCACGCCGAGCAGCTCGGCCGCGATGCGGGCCAGGCGCGGGGAGAAGACGAACTCGCGGACGAGGTCGCTGTGCCGCCACAGGTTGGTGACCTGGAGGAACGCCTTGCCGTACGTGTCGCGTTCGGCGAGGGGGAGGTGCTGGGTGTTCAGGTCGATGACCTTCGCGGTGATCTCGGGTTCGTACGCCGCGATCGTCCCCGCGTCCAGCACGCCGGGCAGTTTCACGAAGCCGTTGTCGTCGAAATGCCGCAGCGCGGCGGCGTCGAGGTCGTACCGGGACTCGAGATCGTGGGGTGTGATCGTCATGCGACCAGCCTCGCCGCACCCTGGTGTTCGAGCCACGCGACGGATGACCGATTCCGATACTTTCATGACGACGGAGCACTATGCGCGCGTTCTACGAGCACATCGAGGCCAGCTCCCAGCTCTCTTGGACGCTGTACGTCCGCCAGGCGACGCACTTCCGCTTCGCCTGGCACTTCCACCGCGAATACGAACTGACCCTGATCACCCAAGGCACCGGCACCCGGTTCGTGGGCGACTGCGTCGAGGAGTACGGTCCCGGCGACCTGACCCTGATCGGCCCTCAGCTGCCGCACACGTACCAGTCGGTGCCCGGTCACGGCAGGCACGAGGCGATCGTCGCCCAGTTCCGCCGGGACTTCCTGGGACGGGACTTCTTCGACCGCCCCGAGTTCGCCGACGTGGCCGCGCTGCTTGAACGCTCGGCTCGGGGGCTGAGCTTTCCCCCGTACGCCGTGGACCTCGGCGACCTCGACGCGATGCCGCCGCCCGAGCGGACCCTTGCGCTGATCGACGCGCTCGTCCGGCTGTCGCGTCGCGCCGACACGCGCCCGCTGGCCGGCGACCGGTACGTCCCCTCCCTCAACGGGGCCACTCGCGACCGCATCGACGCGATCGTCCGGCTGCTCAACGAGGAGTACGCCGGGCCGGTCACGCTCGAAGCCGTCGCCCGCGCCGCCCACCTGGCCCCGGCCTCGGCCAGCCGGTTCTTCCGCCGCACCACCGGCGCCACGATCACCGGCTACCTCACCATGCTGCGGGTCAACGCCGCCTGCCGGTTGCTGAGGGAGACCGACCGCACCGTCTCCGGCATCTCCGCCGACTGCGGCTTCTCCAACCTGTCCAACTTCAACCGCCGTTTCCGGGAGCTGAGAGGCATGTCGCCACGCGAGTACCGGGCGCTCTGGCGGACCTGACAACGGGACCACGGCTGCCGGCTCCGTCGGCGATGCCTTGACCCCGGCTCACCGGTCCGGTCCTACCCGGAGGCCACGTTGCTGGACGGGAGCCCGAGCGCACGCGACCATGGCTTCATATGCCAGCAAACCAGCTAGGAATAGCACTCTTCGGACGGCAGTCCGAACAGCGGCGTCTCGGCGATTTCGTGGACGGCGTCCGCAAGAGCGGCGGGGCGATGCTGGTGCGCGGCGAGGCCGGGATCGGGAAGTCGGCCCTGCTGCTGGACACGGCGGGGGTCGCGGCCGCGCGTGGCATGCGCATCTTGCGGACGGCCGGTGTGGAATCAGAGACGCACATGCCCTTCGCCGGTCTGCATCAGCTGTTGCTCCCGCTGCGTACCGAGATCGGGGAACTGCCCGCCCCGCAGCGCGACGCGCTGGGAGCGGCGTTCGGGTTGACCGACGCCCGGGTGCCGGACCCGTTCCTCATCGCCCTGGCGGCGCTGAACCTCCTGGGCGAGGCCGCCGCCCGCTCGCCCGTCCTGCTCCTCGTCGAGGACGCTCACCGGCTGGACCGCGCGAGCGCCGACGTGCTCGCGTTCGTCGCGCGGCGGCTGGACTCCGAACCGATCGTGCTGCTGGCCGCGATACGCGACGGTTTCCAGAGTCCCCTTGACGGGGCAGGGCTGCCGGAGTTGCTCCTCGATCGGCTCGATGACACCGCCGCGACCGCCTTGCTGGACTCCTGCAGCCCCACCCTGACGCCGGCGGTGCGCACACGGGTGCTGCGGGAGGCTGCGGGAAACCCCTTGGCCCTCGTCGAGCTGCCGATCGCCGCGCGGGACAGGAAAGGGCCCCTGCCGCCGGGGTGGCTCCCGCTGACCACCCGGCTGGAACAGACCTTCACCGCCCGCATGTCGGGGTTGCCGTCGACCCTTCGGACCGTGCTGCTGGTGGCCGCGCTCAACGACAGCACCGCCCTTTCCGAGACCCTCGACGCCACCGCGCTGATCACCGGTGTACCGATCACGGCAGAAGATCTGGCTCCCGCCGTCACCGCACGGCTGGTCGACGTGCACGAAGCCGCGGTGTCGTTCCGGCACCCGCTCATGCGCTCGGCGATCTACCAGGGAGCGAGCATCTCCCAGAGGCACGCGGCGCACGCCGCCTTGGCCGACGTCCTCACCGGCCGGCCGGACCGTCGCCTCTGGCACCGCGCGGCATCCACCCCCAGGCCGGATGAGAGCATCGCCGTCGAGCTGGAGACCACGGCCAAGAGCGTGCGACGTCGGGGCGACCTGTTGTCGGCCGTCGCGGCCCTGGAGCACGCGGTCAGGCTCAGCGAGAATCCCGCTCACCGGTGTGAACGGCTGGTGCGAGCTGCCGAGTACGCGGCCGAGATGGGACGGCGCGACATCGTCATGCGACTGCTGGGAGAAGACGAGCAGCTACAGCTGTCGGCCCAGCAGCAGGCCCGTATCGTGTGGATCCGCGAGAGCTTCCAGGACGGCATCCGGGACGACAGCGCGGCAGCGCACTCTCTGGCCGATCTCGCCGAGACGATGGCGGCGCAGGGGGACGTCGATCTCGCGCTGAAACTCCTGTCCAGTGCGTCCCTGCGATGTTTCTGGGCTCATGCTGACGAGCGGTCGCGGCAACGCGTCGTCACCGTGGCCGAGGGCCTGCCCGTCGACGATCTGGACGGACGACTGCTGACGGTCCTGGCGTTCGCGGCTCCGATCGAGCGTGGCAAGGTCGTGATCGAGCGGTTACGCCATCTGGCCACCCACCCGACCGGCGGGCGACCGGCGGCCCGCCTGCTCGGCAGTTCGGCGTTGATGGTGGGGGCGTTCGACCTGTCGGAGGAGTTCTGCGCCGCGTCGCTGCCGGCCCTGCGCGCGCAGGGCCGGCTCAGCCTTCTGACACGAGACCTCGGGGCACAGGCGTGGAGCGCGGCCCGGCTGGCCGACCTGAGCGTGGCCATCCCCGCGGCCGAGGAGGCCGCCCGTCTGGCGCACGAGACGTCCCAGCCGCTGATGCACGCCATCGCTCAGGCCTCGGGCGCGGTGCTCGCCGCGCTGCGCGGCGAGCAGGATCGCGTGGAGAGCCTCGCGGTGGCGGCCGAGCAGGTGGCCCTGCCCATCGGAGCCCGCCCCGTGCTGGCCACGGTGCAGCTCGCGCGTGGGCTCGCCGCGCTGGGCGAGGGACGTTACGCCGACGCCTTCGACCATCTGCGGCGGATGCACGACCCCGCCGATCCGGCCTTCCACCTGGCGCTGCGCTGCTTTTCCCTGGCCGAACTCGCAGATGCGGCCGTGCACAGCGGTCAAGGTCGCGCGGTGGCCGGCATCATCGAGGAACTGGAGGCGGTGGCGCTCACCACGCCGTCGCCGTCCTTGCACGCCGACCTGCGCTACGCCCGGGCCGTTCTGGCCGATGAGGCGGCAGCAGAGCCCTTCTTCGATGCCGCGCTCGGGGCCGACCTGCGGCGATGGCCCTTCGTACGGGCTCGGGTGCAGCTGGCGTACGGTGAATGGCTGCGGCGCCAGCGGCGTACGGCCGAGTCGCGCGCGCCCTTGCGTACGGCTCGCGAGACGTTCGACGCCTTGGGGGTGATCCCCTGGAGCGAGCGAGCGCGCCAGGAGTTGCGGGCCTCCGGCGAGAGCAGCCGCGGGCGCAGCAGCGAAGCGCGCGACGTGCTGACCGCGCAGGAACTCCAGATCGCCCAGATGGCGGCCGACGGCCTGACGAACCGGGAGATCGGCGAGAAGCTCTATCTGTCTCATCGAACCGTCAGCTCCCACCTCTACAGGATCTTCCCCAAGCTGGGGGTCACCTCGCGATCGGCGTTGAGCTCGGCGTTGAGCACGGCCCTGCGCGTGTGACGCTCGGTGACGCAGTCATGTGACGCTCGCGAGGCGCGCAAGGGGCTTCCTACGGTGAGGCCATGACCACAGGGAGATCCTTCAGAAACGGCAGCACGCCGACCGTCGTACTGGTTCACGGCGCCTTCACGGACGCGTCGAGCTGGGCGGGCGTGATCGCCGAGCTCCAGGCTTCCGGGATCCCCGTGACCGCGGTGGCCAACCCGCTGCGCGGACCGGCCACCGACGCCGCCTACCTCGCCGGCGTCGTCGCCGCGATCGACGGTCCGGTCCTGCTGGTGGGTCACTCCTACGGCGGTGTGGTCATCACCCGGGCAGGAGCCCAGCCGGGCAACGTGATCGGGCTGGTCTACGTGACCGCTTTCGCCCTGGAGGAAGGGGAGAGCGTGCTGGACGTCACGGGCCGCTTCCCCGACAGCCTGCTGGGCCCGGCGCTGCGGCCGGCCGTCTTCCGCACGGGCGATGGAGAGGAGGCCGTGGAGCTGTATCTCAAGGACGACCAGTTTCCCGCGGTGTTCGCCGCCGACCTGCCCCGGCGCCTCACCTCGGTGGCGGCCGCCGCGCAGCGCCCCATCGCGGCCGTGGCGTTCGAGGAGAGCTCTCCCGCCGCGAGCTGGAAGACCCTGCCGTCCTGGTACGTCGTGGCGACCGCCGACCAGGCGATCCATCCCGCCGCACAGCGTTTCATGGCCCAACGCGCCGGGGCCGACACCATCGAGGTCGACGCGTCACACGCGATCGCGCTGTCGCAACCGGCAGCCGTGGCCGGCCACATCCGCGCCGCCGCCACCGCAACCCAGGCCGTCCAGCACATCCATCCGGCATGACAGCCGTGTTCCTGAGGAGCCACCGATGACCGCACCGACCATTCCCGTCATCTTCATCCACGGCCTGTGGCTACACGCCACCTCCTGGTCCTCCTGGACCGAGCTGTTCACGACCGCCGGCTACGACGCGACGGCCCCCGGCTGGCCGGGGGACAGCGAAACCGTCGAACTGTCCAGAAAGGACCCCGACAGCATCGCCGACCACGGCATCGACGACGTCGTCGCCCACTACACGGAGATCATCAACGCTCTGGACGTCAAGCCGATCCTGATCGGCCACTCCTTCGGCGGCATGATCGCCGAGAAGCTGCTCGGGCAGGACCTGGCCAGGGCCGCGATCGCGATCGACGCCGCACAGATCAAGGGAGTGCTGCCGCTGCCGCTGTCGGCGCTGCGCTCGACCCTGCCGGTGTTCAAGAACCCGGCCAACAAGCACCGGGCCGTCTCCCTCACCCTCGACCAGTTCACCTACGCGTTCGGCAACGCCATCCCGGCTGAGGAGGCCGCCGAACTGTACGAACGCTGGACCATCCCCGCGCCGGGCAAGCCGCTGTTCGAGGCCGCCGCCGCCAACTTCTCCCCCCACTCGCCCGCCAAGGTCGACACCGGCAACAACGCCCGGGGGCCGCTGCTCCTGATCGCCGGCGGCAAGGACCACACTGTCCCCGAGACCGTCACCAAGGCGACCCTCAAGCAGTACCGGGACTCCACCGCGATCACCGACTTCCAGGAGTTCCCCGACCGCGGCCACTCCCTGACCATCGACCACGGCTGGCGTGAGGTCGCCGACGCCTGCCTGACCTGGCTCACCAGGAACGACCTTTAGACGAAAGCGTTGATCGCCGTCACCGGTCAACGCCGCGGATCGTGCCTCGGCAGGGCAGGATCGCGGTGGTGACCGGTGACGGCAAGGGAATGCCTGCTGCACCGGTCGGGTACGTCCTGGCATTCGTCCGGCCGAAACGGAGCCGACTCCCCGAGGAGCCGGCTCCCTCTTCCATGGGGCCTTTGATCACTGTTGACCGTCTGGATCGAGCCACGTCGCCTCAGAGCACAGGACGCGTGCGGCCTCGTGCGGCTCCGCGTCTCGCACGACGTACCAGTTCGCCCGGCCGTTGTACCGTTCGGGGCGGAGAATCGTGACGATGCCCGACGCGTAGATCTGCCGGGTGTAGGGGTCGCGGGCATGAACCTGCCGGCCGACCACGAGGCTCTCGTCGAACGGCAGGCCGTCGATGATCTCGTCTTCCCATCGCCAGAGGCGCCGGGTGCTCCCGGGTTGGAGGCTCTCGACTCCGCGCTGGTGGTAGGGCATGGAGAACTCGCGGGCGCGTCGGGGGTTCAGGTCCTTGGCGATGCGTTCGTCGTCGGCGAGTTCGCGCAGGCGCTCCTCCTGGACGTGCGGTTCCCAGCCGTCGAAGCCGTGCGGCAGCCCGAACATCTGCCCAGTCCGGTCGAAGTAGCGATCGACGTAGGGATCGCGGAAGCGTCCCGGCCGGTCCTTGAGGCCGTCGAAGACGTCCTCGGTGATGGGCGTGTCGTCGGAGACGTCGGCGCCCTGCTCCCGAAGCCAGTCGTGGACCGTGACGCCCGTCTCGGCGAGCCGTTCCTCCAACCGCCGAAGCCGGTCACCGAACTCCCCGGGCTGCATGGCGGCCCACTCCTGCGCCGTGGAAACGGGGACGAGTGCTTGGCGGGGCTCCAGCGGCGGAGGCAGCATCTCGGGCGGGAGTGGCAACGGCACGTACTCCTTGGGCATCCGGATGAAGCGCTCCATCGCCCGCATATGAATGAGAGGGTCGAAAACATCGCGGATGGGCCAGAACCGCAACAGCCATCGCAGGTCGGGGGCGTCCTCACCCCGCGCGTCGACCGCTCGCACGTGCGCGGTCAGTCCGTACTGGAAGTACGGCGGGCCGATGAGGAAGTCGTGGCCTCGCCCGTCCATCATGGAAACCAGGTGGGTCACTCCGCTGTCAGCCACGAATGTCGGCTGATCGACTTGCGTCCATGAGTCATCGACGCCTGGTGGCTCGGCGTCCCATGCCTCCATGCGGACGGCGGCGATGTAGTGGTAATCCTCCGGGTCTGGGCTGCTGATCGCGGGAAGATCGATGTCCGCGAGACCGAGTTCTCCGTACTCCACGTATAACTCGTCCTCGATGCTACGGAGCAGTCGCGCCATGGTGCCCTTCCATCGTCCAAGCGGCAGTTGATGATCAAGGACAGCATGCCGTACAGGTATGACAAGCTCGGCCGCCGGCTCCTCGCTGATGCGCGGATAACCCCACGAGGGGTTTCCCGGGCCAGGCGCCGATGACATTAGCGGCGGGAGCAGACCCACGAGCCCTGCAGGAAGGAGGGTGCAAATAAGGGTCATGACCGGAAGTCAAGGAGAGGCTATTCTCTGCCTCAAGAGAGCATTTCGGACTTGGCCGAAATCTGGAGCCCATGATGCGATTCCTTGCCGTCGTCCTGCTGCTGTTACCGCTGCTCCCGGCCCCTGCCTACGCCACCGACCTCCCCGGCGGCAAGGCCAACTACGTCGTCACCCTGGGCCGGCTGCGCGCCGACGTCCGGGACAACTGGGTGCGTCTGGGCACGTACCAGTTCGCGACCGACGGCACCGTCACGGCGCGCACGTACCTGTGGCGGCAGACCGCCCCCGCCGCCCGCGAGGGTACCGGCACCACACCCGACCTCGACAGTTGCTCGACCGTCAGCGGCGCGGTCGGCCACACCCGCGCCCGCCACTGCGAGGTTCTGACGGCGGGCGGGTTCATGAGCTCCCCGCCCGAGTCGCGCACCGGGACCTTCGGCGTCGCCGGCGATGTCCTGAACATCACGTGGAACTTCGCCCAGGACTGGTCCGAACAGTGGTACCTGCGGCCCAACAGCGACGGCACGCTCGTCCGGCTGGAAAACAAGTACAACACCTTCGCCACCCACGCCTACGGCTACGGCAGCAACGCGGCGCTGTCCACGCGCCGGGCGATGAGCACCGTGCAAGCCTTCCCCGGGACGCTCAAGCAGGATCTCGCGTCCTGGACGAAGGAGAACGTGACCACCTCGACCGGGCAGGTGTTCACCAACACGGCCTATCGCACGTGCGCGACGACGACCTGGTGCCTGACCTACGCCCAGCCGTCGTCGGCGAGCGCGTGCCAGGCGAGCGGCGGCTGCCCCAACTACGGCGGCGGCACGGCCACCAATGACAGCTCGATCCAGTACTACCTGGTCAAGGTCTCCAGCGACGACCGGCGCGACACGCTCTGGCACTGGTGTACGTGCCTGGCCAGGGAGCGCGGCGAGTTCTGCTACACCGGCAACTCCCACGTCAAGCCGCTGCTGCAGATCCTCGACGACGACGGCGGCTTCCACGGCTGGGTGGGCGCCGAGGCGTCCTTCTACCCTTCGGGCAGCGATCCGCGCTACTCCGACATGCTCGGCGTCTTGCGCCTCACCGACACCCGGTAGCCGCGGAAGACGCCGAACAGCAGGATCATGGCGCCGTTGCCTGATCCCCGAAGAAGGGGACTCCGTGCCCCTCGCAAGGAGGGGAACATCCAGCGCCGCTGGATGGTTACATCTGTCGTGGCCGGTGTGCCCAGTGTCCCCGGGCCTCACCTATTGCCTTCGCGGACTACCGTTCGGCTGGAGCCGCGTTGCGCCTTTCGCCGAGAGGCGACACGCACACCGGTACGCATACATTCACCGTGGGCTCGCCGGCATCAGCCGGCGGGCCCATGGTGTGTTCTCGGGCAGGCCGCCTCGCGAGGCCCTGAACGGTGCGAGGGCCGGTCGAGGAAACGAGGGGCCGGCCGTCTTCGACGACGTTGCCGCCCGTACCGGCGACGTCGCAGCCTTCGCTCGTCGTGCGCCGTCCCCGGTCGCGCGGATTCCGTGCCGCAGACGCGAAGCCCTCCGGCGACGTTTCCTCCCTGGCGATCGGCCCGAGGGCGGTCCTCCGCCCGCTCGGGGACGCCGACGGCAAGTTCCTCGGGGCGTCGCCCTCACCCCGAACGGGGCCACCGCGTACGTCATCAACAGCGACTCGGACACGCTCACTCTTTCGGCGCGGTCAGCTAGCCGTCCGAGCCGGCATCCGACGGCGGTGCCTCGACGACGAAGACCAGGAAGGCAAGCTTGTCCGCGAAGTCCTGGAAGTCGTCCGGGAACAGCTCACGGGCGGCCGGGTCGGGCTGCGGCTCGCTGATGACGGCAAGGCGGAAGCCGGCGGCGGTGAAGGCGTCGGTCATCGCGTGCAACGGCCTGCGCCAGAAGGTCATCGGGAAGGACTTCCCGTCGAACGTCCACTCGTCGGTATGGCTGGTGGTCGCGAAATAGCTGCGCCGAGGAGGAGTCTGGCTCACGTGCTCCACGAAAGGGTGGTTCACCGACGCGATCAGCCGGCCGCCGGGCCTGAGCACTCGCCGTATCTCGGCCAGTGCCGGCCCCCAGTCCTCCAGGTAGTGCAGCACCAGCGACGCGACCACGTCGTCGAACGCGCCGTCGGCGAACGGCAGGGGATCGCTCAGGTCGGCCACCTGCAGGTTCGCGTCGTCACCGAGCCGCTGCCGAGCCAACGCCAGCATCCCGGCGCTGGAGTCGATGGCGGTGACGACGGCACCGCGGTCGCGCAGCGCGGCGGACAGGGGTCCTGAGCCGCAGCCGGCGTCCAGGATCCGGCGACCGGCCACGTCTCCGACGAGGGCCAGGATCGAGTACCGCGCCCAGTACTCGTTCAGGATGTTGTTCTCGGTTTCCGCCGAGTACGCCTCGGCGAAACCGTCGTAGTCGTTCACCTGGTCGGGATCCGCAGGCTGGGTTGCGGGCGAAACCCAGGAAGGATGCCCTATGGCGCCATTCTCGGGCACGTCGGTTACTCGTTCCATCGTCGCAGCCTAGCGATGATCGCCTGACGCGTGATCCTTGGCAATTCCTCAAGGATCACCAACAACCCCTCCCCCACCGCCCTGCTCCGTGACAGATCCTCAGGCCGGGCAAGGCCGACATCAAGATCCGCCCCATCGGCCAGGAGACGGCCACCGCAGTCGTGCGGGCCGCCCCAAACCCGCAGGTTGGCTCTTCGTGGGCCCGAGGTCCATTTCTCGGCTTTGCGATCACCCCTGACTTCACACTTGCTTTAGGGGTGTCCGCGATGCATGTGACGCGGTTACCTTGGCTTCATCGAGCTCGCACGCGGAATATTCAACGCGAATCCCAGGAATGGGAATTTTGCCGACACCGTGCTCTGAGGGGGACCGGAATGCTGAGCTCCGTCGAAATTGTTGTGGGTCTTTTCCCGGGTCAGGGAGCCTATCTGCCGGGCGCTCTGCCACGGCTACGCGCACATGATCCCGGCACCGCCAAGGTGATCGAAACCATTGACACGGTGGCCGACGGCATTCTCGGAAAAGGCCTGAGCCGGGCCTTTTCCGATGATTCCGTCGATCAATTGGTCGAAGCGGCGCCGGACGTGCTCCAGCTGGCTGTTTTCGCCACTTCGGTCGCCGCCTTTCGTGCGCTCTCCGATCAGGGAGCGCGGTTCAGCGTGCTCGTCGGGCACAGTCTCGGCGAAATCGCGGCGCTGGTCGCCGGTGGCGCGCTGGACGTCGCCGAGGGCGCGGAGATCCTCTGCCACCGGATCACCGTGCTGCGCGAGCACGACACCAGCGGCGGCGGGCTGCTGGCGCTGGGCTGCGAGCCCGACCGGGCCCAGCAGATCCTCGACCTGCTGCCGACCTCCGGCGCCGTGATCGCGGTGGACAACGGGCCGGCGCAGACGGTGGTCTCGGGGCGGGCGGACGCGCTGCGCCGCACGGCGACGATCGCCACCGCGATCGGGCTGCCGTCGACCACACTGCACTCGCCGCATCCGTTCCACAGCCCGCTGCTCGCCCAGGCGCGGCAGGAGCTCGCCCGCCGGCTCAGCGGATACGGCCGGAGGGGCCTGCGCATTCCCGTCTTCTCCCCTGTTCTCGGCCGCTACTACCGTGATTCCGACGACCTCGGCGAACTGCTCGCCTCCCACCTCGTCACGCCGGTGCGGTTCGGACCCGCCGTGGAGCGGCTGCATCGCTCGGGCGCCGGCGTGTGGGTGGAGGTGGGCGCGGGACGCGCGCTGACGTCCCGGGTCCGCTCGATCGAGTCGTCCGCCTCCGTGCACACGCCGCTGCTGCCGGACCTGGACACGCTCCGCGAGACCGGCCAGTTCCTGGCTCCCGCCGCCGAGCCACGAACGGTCCGGCACACCGGCACGACCATGGCGTACCCGCCCGCGCCCGCCGCCGTGGCACCGGAGCCGAGCATGCCTCCCGCAGTGGCACCGGAGCCGAGCATGCCTCCCGCAGTGACACCGGAGCCGGGCACGTCTCCCGCCCCGGTCCCGCCGCAGGACACGAGCGCGCCCTCTGCGCCGATGCCGCCGGCGGAGACACCCGCAGGGCCCACGTCGAGGGAGACGGTCGCCGTACGGGTGCGTGACCTCTACGCCACCACGCTGGAGTACCCGGAGGAGGTCTTCGAGGACGGCGCCGAGTTGGAGGCCGACCTCGGCGTCGACTCGGTCAAGCGGGTGGAGCTGATGGGCAGGCTCGGCGTGCTGTTCGAGCTGGGCCCGCCGCCTGACGACATGCGGATGGCCGATTACCGGACGTTCGGCCAGGTGGTGGACTTCGTCCTCGACTCGCTGGCCAGGGCGGGCACGACATGACGGGCTTCCAGGGCCGCGTCGCCCTCGTCACCGGCGGCGCGGGCAGCGTGGGCGCGCGCATCGTACGCTCGCTCGCCGAGTCCGGCGCCAGGGTGATCATCAACTGCTTCCACTCCTACGACGAGGCCAGGACCCTCGCGGCCGAGCTGGGCGACGGCGTCGAGGTGATCAGGGCGTCAGTGGCCAAGCCGGATCAGGTACGGCGCATGTTCGACCAGGTCGGCGCCACCCACGGACGGCTGGACCTGCTGGTGAACAACGCCGCGGGCGGGACGTTCACCGCCTGGGACGAGCTCGCGGAGGAGCACCTGGACCAGGCGTTCGAGGTCAACGTCAAGGGCGCGCTCTGGTGCGCAAGGGCGGCCCGCCCGCTGCTGGCCCGATCCGGCGCGGGCTGCATCGTCAACGTCTCCTCGCTCGGCGCGTCTTACGCCCCGGCCAACTACCTGCCGATCGGGCTGTCCAAGGCGGCTCTGGAGGCGCTGACCCGCTACCTGGCGGCGGAGTTCGCCCCGGACGGCATCCGGGTGAACACCGCCTCCGTCGCGCTCATGGACAATCCGGTCGGCCGCATGTTCCCGGGGTTCGAGTCGGTGAGCGCCAACCTGGTGGCGGCCACCCCGCTGGGGCGGCTGGCCACCCCGGACGACCTGGCCGACCTGGTCCTGCTGCTGGCCTCTCCCGGCGCGGGATGGATCACCGGGCAGACCGTGGTGGCGGACGGCGGCATGTCGTTGCAGCGCCGCGCCACGTCCCCAGACCCGGAGCAGAAACCAGAGCCGGCGCCGCAACCAGTACCGGCGCCACAACCAGAACCGGCGCCGCAACCAGAACCGGAGCCACAACCAGAACCGGCGCCGCAACCAGAACCGGAGCCTGAGCCAGAGCTGGAGACGTATTCCGATCATGACGTGGATCCTGTCGCGGTGGTCGGCATGGGGCTGGCCGTTCCGGGGGCCAGCGATCCGGACGGCTTCTGGTCGCTGCTCATGGAGGGCGCGGAGCTGTTCGTCGACGTCCCGGCGGATCGCTGGTCGATGGCGGGCTTCCACGACGACGACCCGAGCGCCGCCGACAAGACCTACCAGCGCCGCTCGGGCTTCATGACCGGCTTCACGCCGCACCCCAAGCTGGCCGCCGAGCGGCCGGACGACGGGCTCGACTTCACCACGGTGTGGCTGCGGCACAGCGTGCACCAGGCGCTGGAGGGCGTGGCCAGGCGGGACGGGGACACGTACACCGCCTGTTTCGGCTTCACCCCCGACGGCAGCCAGCACCTGCAGGAAGCGCTCATCCGCGAGGAGCTGGGCGAGGTCCCCGACTCCGTGCTGTGGCACGGTGACGCCACCCGATCGCAGCCGTTCCCGCACCGGATCGGCGCCAGCGCCATCGAGGGCCTGTTGCCGGCGGACACCCGGCTGCTCATGGTGGACACCGCGTGCTCGTCCTCGTTGTACGCGATCGACCTGGGACTGCGTGACCTGTTGTCCGGCCGGGCCGACGTCGCCGTGTGCGGCGGGGCGTTCGCGCTGGTCCCCAGCGGGTCGGTGCTGTTCTCCAAGCTGTACGGGTTGTCCAGGAGCGGAGAGGTGCGCGCGCTCGACAGGACCGCCGACGGCGTGCTGTTCTCCGACGGAGCCGGCGCCGTGGTGCTGAAGCGGCTGTCCAGGGCGCTCGCCGACGGTGACACCGTGTACGGCCTGGTCGCCGGGGTCGGCCTGTCCGCGGACGGCAAGGGCAAGGCCATCTACGCGCCGTCCAGCGCGGGCCAGGAGCTGGCCGTCGCCCGCGCGCTGGACAAGTCGCGCGTGGAAGCCGGCGAGGTCGACTGGGTGATCGCGCACGCCACCGGAACCCCGGCGGGCGACGAGGCCGAGTTCCTGAGCCTGCGCGCGGCCTACGCCGGGACGCATCCGGTCCAGGTGACCTCGAACAAGTCCCTGATCGGCCACACGGGCTGGGCGGCCGGGGTGGTGTCGGTCATCCACGCTCTGCTGGGGCTGCGGCACGAGGTCATTCCCGCTCAGCACCGCTTCTCGGCGGCCCCGGACAGCTTCGGCCTGGAGTCGTGCAATCTGGAGATCCCCGAGCGACCCGTGCCCTGGCCGGCGCGGCCGGACCGGCCGCGCACCGTGGCCGTGTCCGGCTTCGGTTTCGGCGGCACCAACGCGCACCTGCTGATCCAGGAGTTCCGGCCGGGCCGCCGCGGCAAGGCCGGCTACGGAGCCAGGACAGGCGAGCCCATGGTGATCGTCGGCTGGTCGGCGCACGTGCCCGGCGCCGAGAGCAACGCGCAGGTCGCGGAGTGGGCGCAGGGCAGGCACATCCTGCCGAACTCCTTCGGCGACGGCTACCCGAGCCCGCCGTTCGCCCGGCTGCGCCTGCCGGCCTCCACGATCCGGGCGACCGACCGCACCCAGCTCATGATCATCGAGTGCATGCACCGGATGGACCCCCGGATCCGCGAATTCTGCCAACGGCACAGCCGTACCACCGGAGTGGTGGTGGGCCACACCGGGCCCACCAGGAACGCGGTCCTGTACGCGATCCGCGCCCACCTCGACGAGCTCGACCGCCAGGCCGTCCCCAAGGCGCAGGAGCTGCGCGAGCGCGTGACCGGACTGATCGCCGCGCCGGACGAGGACTCCTTCCCCGGCGAGATGCCCAACGTCATCCCCGCCCGGCTGTGCAGCTACTTCGACCTGCGTGGGCTCAACATCGCCGTGGACGGCGGCGGAGCCTCGCTCGCCGACGCCTTCGAGGTGGCCGAGTGCTACCTGGACTTCGGCGACGTGGACGCGGTCCTGGTCGCCGCGAGCAACGGCAACAGTCTCACGTCCTGGGGCCGCCTGCTGGGCTGCGGGGAGATCGGCGAGGGGACGTTCCTGTTCGCGATCACCAGGAAGTCGCTGGCGCTGGCCGAGGGCCTGCCGGTGCTCGCCGAGGTGTCCGTGGAGTCCACCGTGGAAGAGATGCTGGAGGCCATCGCATGACCCGCGCGAACTTCCTGGGCGCGCAGGGCGGGCGCGAGCTGATCGCCTTCCTGAGCGGCGCGCAGAGCCGGACGGCGGTCGAGCTCAGGGCCGACCGGCAGGCGAGCCCGCGGGTGATCCGGCTGAGCAGGCAGCCGAAGGCGGCCAATCTGCTGGACCGCCACGTGATCGAGCTGGCGCCCGCGCCACGCCGGCCCATCCGCTCCGCCCCGCCCGCGATCCCGGCGGACTCCGTCGTGCTCACCAACTCCGCCGCGTTCCGCACCGCGCTGGCCCACCAGGACCGCCAGGCACCCCGGCACGTACGGGTGCTGGTGGACGCCACCGATCCCGGCCTGCGCGAGGCCCGCTGGTCGGACCCGGTCCGCGACCTGCTCGCGCTGCACGAGCGCACGTTCATGACGGCCAAAGAGTGCGCGCCACGCCTGGCGGGCGGCTCGTTCGTGGTGAGCGTGGTGGGCGGCGTCACCGAGGCGGGGGTGCCGCTGCCCGTCACCGGGTTGTTCACGGGCCTGGTCAAGAGCCTGGCGCTGGAGCTGCCCGACACGAACGTGCTCGCCACCGTGCATGCGGCGGCGCCGCTGGAGGAGGTGCTGGCCACGGTGAGCGCCGAGCTGGGCGCCGGCCAGCTCCTCCCGGTCACCTATCACGTCGGCGGGCGCCGGCTCACCCCGCGAGCGGTGCCCGCCGAGGCGGTGCAGGCCGGGATGCCGGCGCTGGGCCAGGACTCCTTGGTGGTGGCCGCGGGCGGGGCGCGCGGCATCGGCGCGCCGATCCTCACGGCGCTGGCCGGACGCTACCGCCCGCGCATCGTGATCCTGGGCAGCTCCCGGTTGCCCGACGACTCCGGGGAACTGCCCGAGCGCAGCACGTTCATCAGGGCCCAGCTCAACGGGCCGGACCGGGTCAGCGTGGCCGAGGCGAACGCCAGGTTCGACCGGCTGCGCGAGCAGCGGCAGGTCCGGGACACGCTCACCGAGCTGGAGCGGCTGTCCGGGCCCGGGCGGGTCCGGTACCTGCGCTGCGACCTCCGGGACCCGGACGCGGTCAGGCTCGCCGTCGACTCCGTGGACGGCCCCATCGACCTCCTGCTCAACATCGCCGGCACCAACCGGGCCTCCGACGTCACCGCGAAGTCCGTCGGCGACTTCCGCACGGTGCGTGACCTCAAGGTGCACACGTACCTGAACCTCAAGGAGGCGCTGCGCGGGCGGGAGCCGCGCCGCTGGTGCAACTTCGGCTCGTTCATCGGGCTGACCGGCCAGCGCGGCGAGACCGACTACGCCGCGGCCAACGACTTCCTCAACATGGCCGCGATGAGCGCGGAGAACGAGTTCACCATCGGCTGGACGCTCTGGCGCGACGTCGGGCTCGGCGCCACCCCGCTGATGCGCGCCTTCCTCGCCGAGATCGACGCGTACACCCCGATGCCGACCGAGGAAGGCGTCGACCATTTCCTCACCGAGCTGACCGCCGTGCGGGACGCGCCGGCCACGGTGTTCCTGGGCGACAAGGAACGGGAGCTCGTCAGGGGCATCCGGCCGGAGTTCCTGGACTTCTGCATGGGCGAGGCGCGCGCGCTGCCGTACATCGACACGGTGCTGCGCCGCAACGCCACGGAGCTGGTCGCGGAGCGCACGTTCACCCTGGACAGGGACGGTTATCTGGAGTTTCACCAGGTACGCGGCTATCCGACCCTGCCCGGCACGTTCGTGCCCGAGCTGGCCGCGCAAGCCGCGGTCTCGCTGGTGCCGAACCGGGTCCCGGTCGTCTTCGAGGACCTGCGGCTGGAGTCGTTCCTGCGGATCTACCGGAAGGACCGGCCCGAGGTCAAACGGCTCACCGCCACGCTGCTGCGCACCGACGAGCGCGAGTCGGTGGTCGCCGTCCGCGTGCTGGGCGACGTGGTGGCGCCGAACGGCGTGACCATCGCCCGCGACAAGCTGCACTTCTCGGTCACCGTACGGCTGCGCGACGCTCCCGTGCCCGGCCCGAGGTGGACGCACTGGGACGAGCACGGCAGCAGGCCCCTCCGTGACCCCTACCACGCGCCCGGGTCGGACGTGCTCCTGCGCGAGGTGTTCCGGTCGACCACCGGCACCCGGGAGCATCCGCTGGGACGGCGAGGCCGGCTCGCGCTCGACGCGCCAGCGCTGCGACGCTGGTTCCCCGACCTGCTGGTCCCCTCCGTCACGCTCGACGGTCTGGTGCGCGTGGCCGTCCTCCACACCGTCGCGGACCGCTGGACGCCCGTCGCGATCCCGCGCACGGTCCGCCGGATCGACCTGTACGGCGGCCACACCGACCTGACGCTCGCCGCGCTGACCGAACCGGTCGAGCTCTACGTCACCCCCGTCGACCTCGACCTGGAGGATCCCGAGCCGGAGAACCGGGCGATCGCGGTGGCCGCCGACGGCGAAGTGCTGCTCCAGGTGAAGGACATCACGGGCGCCATCGTCGGCTACGTGGACCAGGAGACCGGCCAATACCTCGACAGGGAACGATTCGACCGCCAGGAGCGCTCATGACCCGCCAAGGAACCTGCCCTGTCGCCCACGGCCCGGCCGGGCTGCCGGTGATCGGTGACGCCATCCCCTACTTCAAGGACCCGCTGGCCTACACCCTGCGCATGCAGGAACGCGACTCGCTGGTGTCGGTCAAGCTGCCCATCCCGTTCGTGCAGGTCACCGAGCCGGAGGCGATCGAGCGGGTGCTGCGTACCAACCCGGACAACTACGTACGGGGCAAGCTCTACCGCGGATTCTCCGGCGTCATGGGCTCCGGCCTGCTGACGCTCGACACCGACCAGTGGCGCGCGCCGCGCAAGGCCGTCCAGCCCGCGTTCAGCCTGCAGCTCGTGCGGAGCAACGCGCGCGAGGCCGTCGGCGCCACCGAGGAGGTCGTCCGCCGTTGGACGGCGCACGCGAAGTCCGGCGACGTCGTGGACGTGGCACCCGACCTGATGGACATCGCCGCCAGGGTCCTGGGCATGGCGCTGATCAGCCAGGACCTGTCGGGCACCGACTACGCGCGAGCCGCCGCGATCGCCAACAAGGTCATCTTCACCCGCACGATCATGGGCCTGCCCGCCATGATCCCCTCCTTCGTGCCGACCCGGTATCACCGCGACCGGAAGTGGGCGGACCGGGTGCTCGACGGCATCATCCACCGGGTGATCAGCTCGCGCCGCGCCAGCGGCGAGTACGGCTCCGACGCCGCCGGGCAGCTGCTCGGCGCCGGCCTTTCCGAGGCGGAGGTGTCGGACAACCTCCGCACCCTGCTGCTGGCCGGCTCCGACACCACCGGCCAGGCGCTCGCCTGGACCATGTACGAACTGGCCAGGCACCCGCAGGCCCGCCGCGCCGTCGAGCGCGAGGTCGACGAGGTGCTCGCGGGCCAGGCGCCCGCACCCGACCAGCTGGGCGAACTGGTGCAGACCACGGCCGCGATCAACGAGGCACTCCGGCTGCACCCGCCGGTCTGGCAGTTCCCGCGCGACGCCGTCGAGCCGGACTGCCTGGCCGGCCGCACGGTGCCGGCGGGGACGACGGTCCTGCTCAGCGTGTACGGCACGCACCGCTCACCGGAGCACTGGTCCGACCCGGAGGCCTACGATCCCCGGCGTTTCCTCGACGACACCCAGGGCAAGCGGCACAAGTACGCCTTCCTGCCGTTCGGCGGCGGGCGGCGCATGTGCATCGGCAAGGGGCTGGCGATGGCCACGCTGGTGACCGCGGTGGCCATCCTGTCGCAGCGCTACCGGCTGCGGCTGTCGGGTGCGCACACGGTGCGCAGCGGGCACTACGTGACTCTGTTCCCCAGCGGCGGGATCCCCGCGGTCGTGCAGGAGCGGACATGACGGCCGCCGCGCCGGTCCGCCCGCACCTGGTGTCCTTCGACACCACCTCCTTCGTCCGGCCGGTCCGTCGCATGATCTGGGAGCCCGTACCGCACCCGCTTCCGCCTCCCTCCCCTGTGGCGCGGCGGCTGCTGGTCATCGGCTCCGACGCGGAGCTGGCCGCGGAGGTGGCGCGCGCGCTCGGCGCGGACCTCTGCGTGCCCGGCCGCGAACCCGAGCGGGACGACTGGGACGGGATCATCGACCTGAACGTCGTGGGCGTCCCCTACCGGTTCGACGGCGGGGAATGGCGGGACGCACTGGCCAGGACGACCCGGATGGTGCAGCGCAGATACGGTGCCTGGGGAGCCGACCCCCGCGCCGACCGGTACTGCTACGTCGCCGTCACCGCCATGGGCGGGCTGATGGGTTACCACGACGGGGCGATCGACTCCCCGCTGGGCGGAATCTGGGCCGGCTTCGCCAAGTGCCTGCCCCGCGAGCTGCCCAACCTCGCGGTGAAAGTCCTGGACGTCGACGCCGTAGACCCGGCCCGCCTGGCCGAGCTGCTGACGGCCGAGCTGGCGGCCTGGGACCTGTTCGAGATCGGCTACCGGCAGGGAGTCCGCCACGCCTTGAACGCGCGGCCGAGCCCGGAATCGCCGCCCCGCGTCGAGCTCGGGTCCGACGACGTGGTGCTGATCTCGGGGGGCGCCCGTGGCGTCGGCTTCGCCCTGGCCCGCGGGCTCGCCAAGGAGGCCGGCTGCCAGGTCGTGGTGACCGGCCGCGACGAGCTTCCGGCCGACGCCGGCTGGCTGACCATGGACGACGCGGACTACTCCGAGCACTGCCGGGCCAGAGTGCGGTCCGCCCGCACCGCCAGGGAACTCCGGAATGTACGCGCCGCGCTCAAACGCGAGGCCGAGCTGCGGCAGGTCGGCGCGAACCTGGCAGCGGCCCGGCGGGACGGCCTGCGCATCACGTACGAGCCGTGCGACTGCGTGCGGCCGGAACAGGTCGACGCGCTGTTCGCCCGCATCCCCGATCCCAGCGTGATCGTCCACAACGCGGGCATCGACGTGCCGACCAGGCTCGACAACAAGACCCCGGAAGACGTGGTGCGAACGGTCGACGTGAAGGTGACGGGCTTCGCCAACCTCACCCGCGCGGTGCTCCACACTCCCGGGAGGCGGGACACGCTCAAGGTGTTCTGCAACGTCGGCTCGCTGGCCGGACGCATGGGCGGCATGATCGGGCAGATCGACTACGCGGCGGGCAACGAGGCTCTGTCCAGACTCGGGTTCTGGGCGCGCAACACGCTCGGGCTGCCCGCGCAGACGTTGTGCTGGCCGACCTGGGAGCGGCTCGGGGTCATCGCCAACTACGACGCGGCGGTCCGCTACGTGTCCACCATCGATCCGGCCGAGGGAGTCCGGCGATGGATCCGCGAGCTGCGCTCCGGCCACACCGGGGAGGTCATGTTCATCGGCCAGGTGGGCAGCATGCTGGTGCCCACTCAGCTACGCGGCTTCCGGCTCTTCACCGGGCATCCGGATCTGCCCAGGTTGCACGGGCTCGCGCATTTCCTGGGCTCCGTCGAGCTGTTCGAACCGTCTCGCCGGCTACGCAGCAGCGTGATCCACACGCCGGGCTCTCATCCGTGCCTGAACGAGTTCACCGTGGACGGGCGTGCCGCGTTGCCGATCTCGGTGCTGATCGAGCAGGCGTGCTCGGTCGCCGACTGGGTCGTGCCGCCGGACCGGCCGCCGCAGCACCTGGTCGAGGTGCGGGACGTGCAGGTCCGGCTGTCCGCGCTGGTCCTGGCCCCGGACGGGAGCCGGTTCACCACCCGGGCGCTGGGCGAGACCCTGGAGGAAGGCTGGAGCGTCCAGGTCACGATCACGGCCGAGACCGGGGAGACGGCCGGGTCGATGCGACTGCTCTACCGGTCGTCGCCGCCGGCGCCTCCGCCGTCCGTGCCGCCATCGGTCACGCGCGGCGTGGCTGCTTCTGGCGGGCGGCTGGCCTGGTCGGGGCTGGTGCTCGGCGCGGGAGACCGGCTGCCCGCCGTGACCGCCGCCGATCTGTGGACGTCGCCGTTCCCGCCGCAGCACGGGATCGCCCCCGCCGCGCTCGACGCCGTGGTGCGCCGAGCGGGGCCGGTGGCGGGCGATGTCGTCGAGATCGCCCGTGTCGTTCCGTATCCAGGGGCGCAGCAGGTCGACGAGCTCCGGCCGGTCGCCGGCGGCTGGGCCGGGCTGAGATCAGGCCGCCAGGTCCTGTCCATCGAGGGGGTGTCAGCCGGGCCCGCCCTGCCCGCTCCCTGAGCCCGCCCGAGGGCCGTTGCGGCGGGCGCGTCAAAGAAGCGTCAGTGCCTTGGCCACGCCCGGGTCGCGCCCGGTGGCCAGGTCCAGGGCGGTCATGGGGGCGTAGTGGTCGACCGGGACGCCGATCGTGTCGATGATCTCGCGGGCGGGCCCGAGGTGCCGGACCTTGGGCAGGAGCAGGATGCTGCCGTCGTCGAGAAGGTATCCGTCGCTGGGGCCGGAGACGGCCCCGGCGGTGCGGGTCCCGATGAGAGTACCCAGGTCGTTGTCCTTGACGGCCCCGCTGAAGTCCTCGCAGGCCGAGGCGCATCCGCGGTCGGTGAGGACGACCAGGCGCGAGCCGAGCAGCGGGATGCTGTCGTCGGTCCGGTTGGGCACGCAGTCGCCCTTGAGCGGGCAGAAGTAGCTGGTGACCTTGCCGTGCGCGAACGCGCCGAGCAGCCGCGTCACCTCGCGAGGCGACCCGCCGCCGTTGCCGCGCAGATCGAGGACCACCGCCTTCGGCTTGTCCTTCAGCTTGGCGATGACCTGGTCGGCGGCGCCTTCGTAGAATCCGGGCAGTTGGACGTACGTGACGCCGTCGGCGAGCTTCTTCGACGTCACCGCCGGAGGCTGCTGCGTGACGGGGCCCTCTCTGAGCTCGACGGTGCGGGTCCGTCCCGTCGTGGGGCGCTTGAGCGTGAGCGTCACCGTGCCGGCGGCGAAGGCTTGGACGATGCTCTGGTTCACGGTGTCCCCGATGAACGGCGGTATGCCGTTGGCCTTGACGATGATGTCGCCGGGCCTGATGTCGGCCTTGGCGGCGGGGCTGCCGGGCAGGACGCGGGTGATGAACAACGGCGGCTTGGCCGCCGGGTCGAGTTGCGGGCCCTGCTGGGCCGACACACCCACGATGCCCGTCCCGACCGGCCCGCCTTCCGGCGGAGGAGTCGGCCTGACCGCGCGGGCGTGGTTGTCGTGCAGTCCGGCGACCATGCCGGTGATCGCGGCGCGCAGGGCGGCGGGGTCGCCGTCGCCGAGGGCTTTCGCGAAGGCGGCCCAGTCGGTGTCGCGGTTCCCGGTCAGTTCGGGCAGCTGGAGGTCGGGCCGATCGGCGCCGCGCCGCATCAGGTCCTGGGTGTAGGCGGCGAAGGCGCTCTTCAGCAGCGCCTTCGCATCCATGGCCGGACCGCTGTAATAGTTGTCCAGCACGCAGAAGTACGCCTGCCGGAGCGTGTTCACCGAGGTCGGCGGCGCCGACTCCGGCGGTGGCCCGGTGAGGGCGGTGCAGCCCTCGGCAGGCGCGGAGGCGGGTGCGGACAGGGAGCAGGCCGCCATCAGGATGGCGGCGCAGAGGGATTTGATCATGCCGCCAGCGTGGCCGGAAGCGGGTTGCTCGGCTGTGAACGGATCCGTTAACGCCGCTGTTACCCCGATTCGGGTACGAACATCGCTATGCGGGTTCTGGTGGCCGAAGACGAACGAGACCTGGCCGATCTCGTGGCGGTGGGGTTGCGCCGCCACGCCATGGCCGTCGACGTGGTGTACGACGGGCTCGCCGCGTCGGAGCGGCTGGCGGTGAGCGACTACGACGTTCTCGTACTGGACCGGGACCTGCCCGAGATGCACGGCGACCTCGTGTGCCGTGAGCTGGTGGCGCGCGGGAGCCGTACGCGGATCCTGATGATGACGGCGGCCGCGGCGGTGCCGGAGCGGGTGGCCGGCCTCGGGATGGGGGCCGACGACTACCTGCCCAAGCCGTTCGACTACGCCGAGCTGGTCGCACGGGTGCAGGCGCTGGGGCGGCGCAGCCAGGCGCAGGTGCCGCCGGTGCTGACGCGGCACGGGATCGTGCTCGACACCCACCGGCTGCAGGCGTCGCGGGACGGGCGGCACCTGCATCTGTCGCTCAAGGAGTTCGCCGTCCTTGAGGTGCTGATGAGGGCGGACGGCGCGGTCGTAAGCTCCGAACGGCTGCTCGAAGAGGCATGGGACGAGAACGTCGACCCGTTCACGACGGTGGTGCGGGTCGTGGTCAGCCGCTTACGCGCGAAGCTGGGAGATCCGCCCTGCATCCAGACGGTTCCCGGCGCGGGATACGTGCTGTGACGACGGTCCGGGTACGGCTCACCCTGATCTACTCCGGATTGTTCCTGCTGACCTCGACCGTGCTGCTGGTCACGGTCAACCTGCTGCTGCGCCACGCGCTGGACAGGAGGATCGGGCGGATCGGGCCGGTCCCGGTGGCGCCGGCGGCGCCGGACCTCGCGGACCATCAGCTGCCGACGCTGCCCGATCTGGTGGACGAGGTGATCGACTACCAGTGGGGGGTGACCGTGGCGACGGTCGGAATCCTGACACTGGTATCAGTGATCGTCGGCTGGCTGGTCGCCGGGCGGATCCTGCGGCCCGTCCACCGGATCACCGCCACGGCGCAGCGGCTGTCCATGTCGACCCTGCACGAACGCATCGCGCTCAGCGGGCCCAAGGACGAACTGAAGGAACTGGCCGATACGTTCGACGCGATGCTCGACCGCCTCCAACGCTCCGTCGAGGGGCAGCGGCGGTTCATCGCGAACGCGTCCCACGAGCTGCGGACCCCCTTGGCCGTCCAGCGAGCGGCGATCGAGATCGGCCTTCCTGAAGACGTCGGTGAGATCCGCGACAAGCTCCTGTTCCACAACCACCGCACCGAGAGCCTCATCGACGCCCTGCTGGTCCTGGCCCAGGCGGAGCACGGCCTTGAGAAGAGGACACCGGTGGCCCTGGACGAGGTGGTGCTGCTCGTCCTGGCCGAAGGCGGCTCGGACGAGGTCACCGTGACGACGCGGATCGAACCGTTGGTCGTCGACGGGGATCCGATCCTGCTGAGCCGGCTCGTCACGAACCTCGTCGACAACGCGGTTCGCTACAACCATCCCGGCGGAACCGTCGAGGTGACGCTCTCCCGTGGAGTCTTGACGGTCCGGAACACCGGCCCGCACGTGCCCCAGGAACGCTTCGGCGATCTCTTCGAGCCCTTCCGGCGGCTGCAGACGACCCGTGGACAGGGCGCCGGGCTCGGGTTGTCGATCGTCGCGTCGATCGCGAAGGCTCACGGAGCCGACGTGCGAGCGAACCCCAACCCGGGGGGCGGGTTGGAGCTCGTCGTGATCTTCGCGGAATCCGAGGATGCGGTGCCTGCCGCGGACGACCGCAGCCAGTGCCGGCCCCCGAACGTGGAGCCTGATGGTGGGCGTGGCGCCTGAGTTCAGGCGACGACAGGTTCGCCGGTCAGGGCGACACCGGCCCGGCGCATTTCGTCCAGTGCGGTACGCGTGGTGTCGGCGGCGACGCCGGCCGTGTAGTCGAGCAGGACCCGCACCGTGAAGCCCGCGCGCGCTCCGTCGAGTGCCGTGGCCTTCACGCAGTGATCGGTCGCGATGCCGACGACGTCGAGTTCGGCGATGTCACGGGCCTTCAGCCAGGCGGACAGTGTCGTACCGTCCTGGGCCGAGCCCTCGAAACCGCTCTTGGAGGCGGAGTGAGCGCCCTTGTAGAAGACCTCGTCGACGTGCCCGGAGTCGACGGCGGGCGCGAAATTCGGATGGAACTCGCCTCCCTCACTACCGACGACGCAATGCACGGGGAATGAGTGCTGGAAGTCGGGGTTGTCGGAGAAGTGGGCGCCCGGATCGATGTGGTGGTCACGGGTGGCGAGGACGAAGGCATACTGCCCATCGGCGCTCCGGACCAGCTCGGCGATGGCGGCGGCTCGATCCGCGCCGCCCTTCACCGGAATGCTGCCGCCCTCGCAGAAGTCCTTCTGCACATCGACGATGATCAGTGCACGACTCACGGAAATCCCCTTTCCTCCAATTGTGACATTGAGTGCAACCAATCTCACTATACGTGTTCATGTTCGGGGGCAGAAGGGAGCGCGCCGCTCGTTCGCCCGTCTCCCGCGCGGGCCGCAACCTGCCGTTCGAGCAGCCGATGACGTTCGGCTCGGCCCAACGCTCAGCGGAAGACGCCGCTGTAGGCGTTGAGGGCGGGCTGGCCGCCGAGGTGGGCGTACAGGACGTTGGAGTCCTGGGGAATCTCGCCGCTGCGGACCAGGTCGATGAGCCCGGCCATCGACTTGCCCTCGTAGACAGGGTCGATGATCATGCCTTCCAGCCGTCCGGTTAGCCTGATGGCGTCGAGGGTGGACTGCACGGGGATGCCGTACCTGTCGCCGGCCCAGCCTTCCAGCACCGTGATCTCCTCCTCGTGCAGGTCCCGGCCCAGGCCGATGAGCTCGGCCGTGGCGCGGGCGATCTTCGCCACCTGGGCACGCGTCTCGGCGAGCTTGGCCGAGCCGTCGATGCCCAGCACGCGCCGGGGACGATCCTGGCCCGCGAAGCCGGCGATCATGCCTGCCTGGGTGCTCCCGGTGACGCTGCACACCACGACGGTGTCGAAGAAGACGCCGAGCTCGCGTTCCTGCCGCTGCACTTCGTACGCCCAGTTGACGAAGCCGAGACCGCCCAGCGGATGGTCGGACGCTCCGGCGGGGATCGCGTACGGGCGGCCACCGGCGGCCGTGACCCCCTCCATGGCTTCGTGCCAGCTGTCCTTGAGCCCGATCCCGAAATCGGCCTGGACCAGGCGGACGTCCGCGCCCATGATGCGCGACAGCAGGATGTTGCCGACCTTGTCGTTGACCGCGTCCGGCCAGTCCACCCAGCTCTCCTGCACGAGTACGGCCTTCAGCCCGACCTTGGCGGCGACCGCGGCCACCTGCCGGGTGTGGTTGGACTGCACTCCCCCGATGCTGACCAGGGTGTCCGCGCCCTGGGCGAGGGCGTCGGGGATCAGGTACTCCAGCTTGCGGGTCTTGTTCCCGCCGAACGCCAGCCCGCTGTTGCAGTCCTCCCGCTTGGCCCAGACGCGGGCTCCGCCGAGGTGGTCGCTGAGCCGGTCGAGGCGGTGGACGGGGCTGGGACCGAAGAGCAGCGGATAGCGCTCGAAATCGTCGATGGACATGTACGGCTCCTCAGATTGAAGGCTCGTTCTCGGAAGCGGCGGGCATGGCATCGAGGAGCGGGACCAGGGTCCCCCAGTTGGCACGCACGGCGAGCGCCGCCCCCTCCACGTCTCCGGCCGCGCACAACGCGATGATCCGTTCGTGTTGCGCGACCGACCCCCGGCCGCTCAGGGAGGAGAACCGCATCCGCTCCACGCGCCGCAGCACCGGCGTGAACTGGTCGAGAACAGCACGTATCGCATGATTCGCGGACGCGATCACCGGGATGCCGTGGAAGGCGTCATCGGCGGCGAGCGCCGCGTCCGCGTCGTCGCGGCGCAAGGCATCGGCGAAACGCGCGTTGGCCTCGCGCATGGCGTCGAGTTCGCCGGCGGACAGATTCGGCAGCGCCTCCCGTACGGCGAGCTCGTGCATGGCGGCCGTCACCGACTGGGCGGCGCGCACGGACCGGACGTCCACCGTGCTGACGATGGTGTAACGGCCGGGCTTGGTCCGCACCAGCCCGGCCTGCTCCAGACGCGTCAGCGCCTCCCGGACGGGAGTGCGGCTCACGCCCAGCCACTGTGCCAGATCGCCGTCGTTGAGACGTTCGCCCGGGGCGAGCGTGCCGTCGACGATGGCGTCTCGGATGGCGCGATAGGCGTTCTCCCGGAGAAGCGACCTGGCGACCACTCCTCGGCTCTGTGGAACCGGCATGCAATATATTGCATGACGCATGTCGCGAGGAGTCAAGCCCCCGTCTCAGGAACGCCCGGCGGGGTGAAGGAGGCCGCTGGCGCAGATGCGGCGGATGCCTTCACGCAGGTCGTCGGCGGAGGCCGCGAGCGACAGGCGGATGTACTCGCCCGAGCGTTCGCCGAAGGCCGGGCCGGGGCCGACCGCGACGCCGTGCTCGGTGATCAGTCTCTTGGCGATCTCCATGCCGTCGAGATCCCGGTTGCCGGTGCGCATCCACAGGTAGAAGGCGCCCTGCGGCCGGTAGACGTCGAAGCCGTGGGCGGCGAACTCCCCGACGGCGAGGTCGCGGTTGGCCCGATAGGTCTCGACCATCGCGCGCTGCTCGTCTTGCGGCCCGGTGAGCGCGGCCAGTGCCGCGTACTGACCCGGTGTGCTGATGCAGGAGACCATCGGCTCCTGCAACCGCGTGATGATCTCCGCGAGCGACGGCGGCGCCGCCAGGTAGCCGATGCGCCAGCCGGTCATCGCGTACGTCTTGGAGAAGGTGAACACCGAGATCGTCCGCTCCGCGCCGCCGACGGCCGCCGTGGAGGCGAAGGTGTCGTCGAACACGACCTGGTCGTAGCACTCGTCGGAGACGATCCACAGGTCGTTCCGCTCGGCGAAGGCGATCAGCTCCGCGAGGGTCCCGGCCGGGAACACCGACCCCACGGGGTTGGACGGCGAGTTCAGCATCAGCACCTTGGTGCGCGGCGTCACGAGCCGTTCCAGCTCGGCGAGGTCGGGGAGGAACCCGGTCTCGGGCGCCAGGGAGTAGGCCGTGGTGGAGGCGCCGAGGATCTTCCCGAACGCGATGTAGTTGGGCCAGGCCGGGTCCGGGATCAGGATGTCGTCGCCCGGCTCGACCAGCGCGGTGAGCGTGGCGAACAGCGCCTGCACCCCGCCGGCCGTGACCACGATGTCCTCGGGGCGGGCGTCGAACCCGTTGACCCGCTTGATCTTGTCGCTGAGCGCCGCCCGCAGTTCGGGGATCCCGGCGTTGGCCGTGTACTTGGTCCGCCCCGCCGCCGCGGCCTCGTCGGCCGCGCGCACCACGTGCGCGGGCGTCGGGAAGCCGGGCTCGCCGATCTCCAGCCGGATCAGGTCCGGGCGGGTGCCGGACATCGCCAGATCCATGATCGTACGGATGCCGTTGTGCTTCATGCCTGCGACGGCGGGGGCAGCGCGCATGCTTGGCTCTTTCCTGGAGGACCGCGTCCGGCGGTCAGTGAATGCTGCGGAGGAACTGCTTGGTGCGCTCATGCCGGGGGTGGTCGAAGAACTCCTCCGGCGAGGCCGACTCGACGATGCACCCCTGGTGCATGAACACGACCCTGTCGGCGGCCTGGCGGGCGAACCCCATCTCGTGCGTCACGACGACCATGGTCATGCCGCCCCTGGCGAGGTCGGTCATCACCTTGAGCACCTCGCCGACCAGCTCGGGGTCGAGCGCCGACGTGGGCTCGTCGAACAGCATCACCTTGGGGTCCATGGCCAGCGCGCGGGCGATCGCCACGCGCTGCTGCTGCCCGCCGGAGAGCTGCGCCGGATAGTGGCCCGCCTTGTCGGACAGGCCGACGCTGTCCAGCAACTCGGCGGCACGCCGCTTCGCCTCGGCCTTGGGGCGGCCGAGCACGCCGCGCGGCGCCTCGATGATGTTCTGCAGCACGGTCAGGTGAGCGAACAGGTTGAACCGCTGGAACACCATGCCGATCGGCACCCGCTGCCTGGCGACCTGCTTGGGGGTCATCTCCCGGTAGTGGTCGCCGCGCGGCTCGTACCCGATGAGCTGCTCCCCCACCCAGATCTGACCGCCGTCGATGGTCTCCAGCCGGTTGATCGCGCGCAGGAACGTGCTCTTGCCGGCGCCGGAGGCGCCGAGCAGGCACACCACCTCGCCGCGGTTCACCTCCAGGTCGATGCCGGACAGGACCTCGAGCGGGCCGAACGACTTGCGCACGCCGACGGCCTTGATGATCGGATCGTCACTCATGCGCCCTCCTGCGTCGGTCGCATGAGCGACAGACGGCCGTGTTCATTTGGTCGCTCGCTTCGCTCGCTCATGCCTTGGACCTCCTCATCGGGGGCCGCAGGATCGTACGCAGGATCGAGGCGCTCGCCGACCTCGCGCCCGGTGCCGACACGTCGTAGGCCCGCTCCAGGTAGTACTGGCCGACGCTGGTGACGCTGACCACGACCATGTACCAGAAGCCCGCGGCGAACAGCGTCTCCATGACCTGGAGGTTGCGGCTGGAGATGTTCTGCGCGGCGCGCAGCAGCTCCTCGTACGTGATGACCGAGGCGAGCGACGTGGTCTTCAGCATGTTGATGAAGTCGTTGCCGGTCGGCGGGATGATGACCCGCATCGCCTGGGGCAGCACGATCTTCCACATGGTGCGGGCCGGCGACATGCCGAGCGCGCCGGCCGCCTCGACCTGGCCGTGGTCCACGCTCTTGATGCCGCCGCGGATGATCTCCGCCATGTAGGCGGACTCGTTCAGGGCCAGGCCGAGCAGCGCCGCCATGAACGGCGTCATCAGATCGTTGGTGGTGGTGCTGTAGAGCGCGCCACCGAACGGGCTGGGAATCGTGATCCGGTCCACGACCATCGACAGGTTGTACCAGATGAGGATCTGCAGCAGCACCGGCACGCCGCGGAACAGCCAGATGTAGACCCAGGCCGCCTTGTTCGCCACCGGGTTGGCCGAGATGCGCAACACGGCCACGATCACGCCCAGCACGACCGCGATGACCTGGGAGATCACCGCGAGCAGCACCGTCTTCCAGACCGCCTGGAGCATGTTCGGCGAGACGATGTAGTTCGCGACGTCCGGCCAGATGATCTTCGCCTGGGCCATGGCGTAGACGATCCCGGCGACCAGGGCGACGATCAGGACTCCCGCCACCCAGCGCAGCGGGTGGCTGCGTTTGCGCATCACCGGGCCGGCGAGGTCGGGGCGGGCGGTGGTTGGTGTGGACATGGGGTTACTTCCCGCCGTTGACGACCGTCTTCGCGATCGCCCCGTTCGAAACGTTCCAGGCCTTGAGAATCTTGCCGTACGTGCCGTCGTCGATCAGCTCCTGCAGTGCGTCGCGGACCGCGTCACGCAGCTCTGAGGTGTCCTTGTGGAGGCCGATGCCGTACGGCGTGGCGAGGATCGGCTTGCCGGGAACGGCCTCGAAGTCCTGGCCCTTGCCGGAGTTGGTGGTCGCGTAGCTCACGTACGGGAGGTCGTTGACCTCGGTGTCGTTGCGTCCCGACTTCAGGTCGTTGAGCCGCTGCTGGTCCAGATTGCTGGTGACGATCTGGATCGCGGGCTTGCCCTTGGCCTGGCACATCGACGGGCCGACCTTCTCCATCCACTCCTCCTGCGAGGAGCCGGGGGCGGTGCTGGCCTTCTTGCCGCACAGATCCTCGGGGCTCTTGATCCCTGACGGGTTGCCCTTCTTGACCATCAGCGTGATGCCGGAGTTGAAGTAGTCGACGAAGTCGATCTTCTGCTGCCGGGTCGCGTTGTCGTTCATCGACGAGATGGTCATGCTGACCCGCTTGCTCTGCAGGCTGGTGATCAGCGTGTCGAACGGCAGGTTCTGGATCTGGGTCTCCAGGCCCAGCTTCTTGTTGATCGCGGTGATCAGGTCGATCTCGAAGCCGATCGAGGCCGGCGACGCCGGGCTGCACGAGCTGCTGGCCGCGGCCGCGCGCGCCGCCACCGCCGGAGCCGAGGCGACCGCCGCGATCCGTGCCCGCCGGGGCCGGGCCAGCTACGTCGGCGAGCGCGCCGTCGGCGTGGTCGATCCGGGCGCGCGGACCGTGGCCTACTTCTTCCAGGCCGGCGCCGACACCACCCGCTGATCCCCCTAGGAATGAACCGATCATGACCTACTCCCTTCAGGCCCTTCGCGCGCACTTCCCCGCCCTGGCGCAGGGGGCGGCGCACTTCGACGGCCCCGGCGGCTCGCAGACACCCACCGCCGTCGCCGACGCCGTACACCGCACGCTCACCGCCGCCATCGCCAACCGCGGCCTGGTCACCGAGGCCGAGAGGTTCGCCGATGAGGTGACGCTCGCCGCCCGGGCGGCGATGGCCGACTTCGTCGGCGGCGACCCGCGCGGCATCGTGTTCGGACGCAGCATGACCCAGCTGACCTTCGACTTCGCGCGCACCCTGGCCACGACCTGGCGGCCGGGCGACGAGGTCGTCGTGTCGCGGCTGGACCACGACTCCAACATCCGGCCGTGGGTGATCGCCGCCGGGGCGGCGGGCGCCACGGTGCGCTGGATCGACTTCGACCCCAAGTCGGGAGAGGTCACCCTCGACGCGGTCGAGGCGGTGCTGTCGGAACGCACGCGGCTGGTCGCGATCACCGCCGCTTCCAACCTGATCGGCACCCGCCCGCCGATCGCCGAGATCTCCCGGCTGGCGCACGCCCGCGGCGCTCTGTTCTACGTCGACGGCGTGCACTACAGCGCGCACGTCCCGGTCGACCTGGCCGCGCTCGGCGCCGACTTCTTCGCCTGCTCGCCGTACAAGTTCCTCGGCCCGCACCTCGGCGTGGTGGCCGCCGCGCCCGAGACGCTGGAGTCGCTGCGGCCGGACAAGCTGCTCCCGGCCACCGACGTGGTGCCGGAGCGCTTCGAGCTCGGCACGCTGCCGTACGAACTGCTCGCCGGGACGACCGCCGCCGTCGACTTCCTCGCCGGCATCCTGCCCGGCACCGGTTCCCGGCGTGAGCGGCTGCTCGCGTCCATGGCCGCCGTCGAGAAGAACGAGGACGGTCTGCGCGAGGGCCTGGAGACGGAGCTGGACGGCCTGCCTCAGGTGATCTCGCACTCGCTCGCCGCCAGCCGTACCCCCACGCTGCTGCTCACCTTCGACGGACACCCGGCCACCGCCGTACGCGACTTCCTCGCCGACCGGAAGATCAACACGACGGTCAGCAACTACTACGCGATCGAAGCGTCGCGCTGGATGGGCCTCGGCGACGAGGGCGGGCTGCGCGTCGGTCTGGCTCCCTACAACGACCAGAACGACATCGACCGCCTCACCACCGCGCTACGCGACTTCTTCTCCCGCTGAGCACCGGCCGACCGGCCGGGCTCGGGCCGGAGTTGCGATGCGGGCCCCACCACCTCCGAGCCGGAGTAAGCCCTTTTCTGTGGATGTCGTCCGAAGAGGCAGCCACTGGATCTCCGAGGGTGAGGCTCGGGGAGCCCTTGTTCTCGAGGCCCCGGGTGGTGGAGTTCCGGGAACAAGGGCAGGCCGGCTCAGGGCTGGGTGTTGAGCCACTCCTGGAAGGTGGGTCCGGCGAGCTTGGCATGCGAGCTGGGCAGGAAGGCGCCGTTGGCGGCGATCTCGGCATCGGGCATGCCGGAGCCGTCGACGCCGACGACCTTGATGCCCCGGCGGGCGCCGAGAAGTTGGGCCGCCTCGGCCATGGTCTCCTTGCGAGGTCCGGCGATCTCGGGGATCGGTGTTCCTGGGGCGGCGGGGGCGGTGGCCAGGTCGACCAGTTCCTCGGCCACGGTGCGGCAGGCGACGAGCTGGGTGGGCAGGGCCGGGATGTAGGCGACGTCGCTCTGCTGCCAGTCCAGGAGCTGGCCGACGAACTCGTGGAACTGCGCGGCCCGCAGGATGCGGACGGGGATCGGGCCGGACAGGAGGAGTTCCTCGTGCGCTTTCTTGGCGGCGAGGAAACCGGCGGTGGCCTTGTCGGCGCCGATGATGGACGCCATGGTGATCTGGGCGACCCCCGCCTTCTGGCCGGCCTCGTGCAGATTGCGGGCCGACGTACGGAAGAACTCCGTCGCCGCCTCCTGGTCGGAGGAGTGCCACGAGGCGACGTCGATGATGGCCTCGGCCCCGGTGAGGGCCTCGGCGAGGCCCTCACCGGTGATGACGTCCACACCGGTGGCGCGGGACATCGGCACGACCCGGCGTCCCCTCTCGGTCAGGACGTCGACGACGTGGCGGCCCAGCCGCCCGGTCGCTCCCGCCACCGCGAACGTGGTGATGCTCATGCTGTCGTGCCTTTCTTACGCGCTGTAGTTCTGGCCGGGGGGCATGCCGGGGATCGGCTTGGCGATGAGAGCGGCGGGGGTGAAGAAGCCGATGTGGGCGATCGCCATGATGAGCGACCACATCGCCTTGTCGTCGTAGTGCGCGGACGCCCTGGCGTACAGCTCGTCGGGGACGCGCTCCCCGGACGGGTTCGGGGTGAGGACCGCCTCCACGAGCTCCAGCGCGACCCGTTCGGCGTCGGTGAAGTAGGTGGCATCCCGCCAGGTGGCCACGGCGGTGATGCGCTCCTCCGATTCCCCCAACCGGCGGAGGTTGCCGGTCTCCCGGATGGTGAAGTACGTGCTGCCGAGGATCTGCCCGGCGCGCAGCTGCAGCAGGCCGATGGTGGCCGGGGGAATCGCGCCGTTCTGCAGGGCTTTGTGCAGACCTGTGCCGACCTCCGCCATCTCGGGGAGGAAGGGGAGGGGGTTGGGCATGCGCGACCGCTGGTCGGTCGTCGTGGGCGTGGACATGGGGAAGACTTCCCTTCTCACTCTCAACTCGTCGTAGTGCCGTACGGATCGTTCGCGCGGCGTCCTGACGACCACGAGACGTCGGCGCCCCGATCCCTGTAACAGCTCGGCCATGTGACATAGGCCACCTACGTGGGTGTTACAAAGCGGTGGGGACCGGCGTCTTGTGCGTGTGGCAGTGCGGAGAACGAACGAGCAGGAGCCGGGCATGACCGAGCGCAGCGAACGAAGTGCGGACCCAGCCGAGCCGCTCGATCGTGCCGACCACGTCGGCTCTGCGGACTCCGCCACCGAGGCGTTCGTCGCCCACCGCAACCTGCTGTTCACCGTCGCCTACGAGATGCTCGGCTCGGCCGCCGACGCCGAAGACGTCCTGCAGGAGACCTGGCTGCGATGGGTGGGCGTCGACCTCGGCACCGTGCGGGAGGAGCGCGCCTACCTGGTGCGGATCGTCACCCGGCAGGCGCTGGACCGGCTACGCGCGCTCGCCCGGCGCAAGGAGTCCTACGTCGGGCCGTGGCTGCCCGAGCCCTTGCTCACCGCGCCTGATGTGGCCGAGGACGTCGAGCTCGCCGAGAGCGTCTCGATGGCGATGCTGCTGGTGCTGGAGATGCTTCAGCCGACCGAACGGGCGGTGTTCGTACTGCGCGAGGTGTTCGATCTGGACTATGACGAGATCGCCGAAGCCGTCGGCAAGAGCCCGAACGCGGTCCGCCAGATCGCCTACCGGGCGCGGGCACGCGTCGCCGCCCGCCGCCCCCGCGGCATCGCCTCCTCGGCCGAGACCCAAGCCGCGCTCCAAGCCTTCCAGCGAGCGGTCGAAACCGGCGAGCTGCAGAGCCTGCTCGACGTCCTCGCGCCGGACGTCGTCGCCCTGAGCGACGGCGGTGGAATCAAACATGCCCTGCCGCGGCCCGTCGTGGGGATCGACAACGTGGCCCGCTTGCTGGCCGTCGGCTGGTGGAAGCGCGACGCGGAACGGTCGGTCGAGCTGGTTCAGATCAATGGCGGCCCCGGGCTGCTCGTACGGGTCGACGGGGAGATCGACGGAGTGGTGGCGGTGCGCATGGAGAACGGCTACGTCACCGGCGCCTACCACGTGCGTAATCCCGAGAAGTTGTCGCGTGTGGAGCGGGAGACCGCCGTGACCCGCTGAGCTTCGCGAGACCGGCAGCGCCGGCGAAGAAGCCGCCATGCTGGGCGATGAGGAAGATGAACGGGAAGCATCCGACGCCACCGCGCACCGTCGAGCACGCGGCAACGTGAAGTTCTCGCCGATTCGTCGCGGATGACGTTGAGCGTCAGACGCCCGACGGCGCGCCCGGCCGGATCGCCCATGGCCCTGAACCGCCAGGTCCCGCCGTCGAAGCCGGGCGCGAGGGGGCCGGGGGTGTCCTCCTGGACGCTGCCATCGAGCCCCAGGTTGACCAGCTCCACTCCGCCCGGGCGCCGAGCCCGAGGACTATTCCTGATCGAGCGCGACCGCCTGCCGGATGTAGCCACGCAATGCGTCATGGTTGAGGGCGTCCGGGCTCTTGAGCTTGACGTGCCTGGTGGTCTTCCCCACACCCTCCAGCAGGCCGTGGTCGTCGTCGAACTCCGCGCCTCGAGCGAACGCGAACGTGATGTGCGTCTTGCTGTGACTGATGATCGCGAGGATGGTGCGACCCTTCCACGCGGGGGACCCGCGGCTGATCACCTCCGATGCGTCCGGCGCACCCTCGGCCATGAGCTCTCGCAGGATACGGACGATGGTCTGGTGCTGTGGCGGCAGCTTGGTCCGAACGAACTCATCTACGTCGGCACTGGACATGGCACGGCCCTTCTCGGCTACGGGTGCTTCGATGCGCCGCCCATGATGCGAGGTGGTCATTACGGTTTGTTTACGCTCACCGCGGCATCCCGGTCCGCTGGAGGGCGAAAGAGCGTAAACAGACCGAAGGCGCCTTCGCGCAGGGTTGAGCACGACACGAACCCGAGGGAGGCCCGAGATGCCGGACACCACACCACTGCGGCTGGTGATCATCATCGGCAGCATCCGCCGCGGGCGGTTCGGCCCGACCGCGGCTTCCTGGTTCGTCGCCCAGGCCCGCAAGCGCCGGGAACTGAACATCGATCTCGTCGACCTGGCCACGGCAGGTCTGCCCGACACCCTCACCGACCAGGACGAGCTCGTCCCGGAGCCGGTACGGGCCCTTGCTCCCAGGCTGGCCGCCGCCGACGCGTTCGTGGTGGTCACACCGGAGTACAACCGGAGTTTCCCCGCTCCGCTCAAGACCGCCATCGACTGGTTCTACGAGGAGTGGCAGGCCAAGCCCGTCGCCTTCGTCTCCTACGGGAGGGAATCGGGCGGCCTGCACGCCGTGGCCCAGTTGCGTGAGGTGTTCGGCGAACTGCACGCCGTCGCCATCCGCACCCTGGTCAGTCTGCCCTGCTACTGGGAGTTGTTCGCCGCCGACGGCAGCTGGCCCAAACCCACCGCGACGTGCAACAACACGGTCAAGACGACGCTGGACGAGCTGACTTGGTGGGCGTACGCGCTGCGCGAGGCGCGTGCCGTGCGCCCCTACACCTACCGATGATCGCAACCCCGTTACGGCCCCAGGAGCATGCCATGCGCAAAGTGATCGTTTCGGTCTTCGCGACGATGGACGGCGTCCAGCAGGACCCGCACGAGTGGTCCCTCGAGTACGCGACCGCGGAATATGAGGCCTACGCCCGCGACCAGTTGTTCGCCGCGGACGCCCTGCTGATGGGACGGGTCACCTACCAGGGCTTCGCTGAGTCCTGGCCGTCGATGAGCGAGGACGGGCCCGCGTCCGACGATTTCACCCACCGGATCAACACCATGCCGAAGTACGTCGTGTCGACCACACTCGACGACGTCAGCTGGACCAACTCGGCCCTGCTCAAGGGCGATGTCGTCGAGGCGGTGCGCGAGCTCAGGCGGCAACCCGGCAGGGACATCCTGATGTTCGGTTGCGGCGGGCTGGCCCGGACGCTGACTCGGCACGACCTCGTCGACGAGATCCGGGTCTGGATTCATCCCGTCGTCCTGGGGCGCGGAGAGAGCCTGTTCACCGGCTGGAGCGAGACACGGTTCCGCCTGACCGGCACGAAGACGTTCGCATCGGGAGTCGTCGTCCTGGCCCACGAGCCGGTAGCCGCTGCCGAGAAGTAGGAGCCGCTGACGCTGGAGCAGCAGTGGCTTGAGCCCCGCCCACAGCCCGTCGCTGACCTCCCACGGCTTCAGCGACAGATCAAAGCGCAACGAAAGAGGAAACATCACCATGACCGACATTCAGCAGCAGACGCAGGACACCATCGACCAGCTGGTCGAGTCCGGCGTCGAACGGGGCTTGCAGGTCGCCGTCTACCACTGCGGAGAGCTGGTGATCGACGCCGTCGCCGGCCAGGCCGACCCGGTGACCGGCCGGCCGGTCACGCAGGACACGCCGTTCCACGTCACCTCGACCGGCAAGGGGGTGACCTCCACCGTCGTGCACGTGCTCGTGGAACAGGGCCTTGTCACCTACGACACCCCGATCGCGGAGCTTTGGCCGGAGTTCGGCGCGCATGGCAAAGAGCGTGCCACCCTGCGCCACGTGCTCAACCACTCAGTCGGCGTGCCCGGCCTCCCACGGGACACGACACCTGAGGATCTGACCGACTGGGACAGGATGTGCGCGGCGATCGCCGACGCGACACCGTGGTGGGAACCCGGCACCAGGACGGGGTACCACCCGCAGTCGTTCGGCTACATCGCCGGCGAGATCGTGCGCCGGGCCACCGGCCGGCCGATCTCCCAGGTGCTCCGCGATGAGGTGGCCGGGCCTCTGGGCGTGGCGGACGAGCTGTTCTTCGGCGTACCCGCCTCCGAGCTCGGCCGGCAGGCCCGCCTGGAGGAGCCGGCGGGCGGCGTGGAGCTGACTCCCGACATGATCGCCGCCATGGCCGGGCAGGTGCCGTTCTTCAGAGTCGTGAACGGTTGGACGGCGGCGCCCCCGGCGGCCCTGCCGAGCGCGGCCTTCTGCAACCGCGAGGACGTGCTCGCCGCCGACATCCCCGCGGGCGGCGTCATGACCGCCCGAGCCGTGGCACGCATGTACGCCGCCCTGATGGACGAGGTCGGCGGCGTGCGGCTCATCTCCCCCGAGCGTCTCCGAGAGGTCACCACGGTGACGATCAGCGGGGTCGACGAGGTCACCGGGGCCCCGGCCGCCCGGGGGCTGGGGTACGACATCGGCTTCCCCGGACCGCTCGACAGCCTCACCCTGTTCGGCATGGCCGGAAGCGGGGGGACCGCGGCGTACGCCGACACCGCTACCGGCATGGTCATCGCCGTGGCCAAGAACCGCGTGAGCGCCGGCGACTACAGTACGTTCCACCACATCGGCACGCTCGTCGCCAAGGCCCTCGGCCCGCGCTGACCGGCATGCGGCCCCGCACCGCCCGCCCAGGGCCGCAGGGTACGGCAGCCGGCGAAATTGTCGCCGGCCCGCGTTATGGTGACGGTCATGCGCTTCGGGGTGCTGGGGCCGCTCGCGGTGTGGCGGGACGACGGCGGCGCCGTCGCGGTGCCGGGTCTGAAGGTCCGGGCCCTGCTGGCGGCCCTGCTGACGCACCACGGGCGGCCGGTGCCCGCCGACCTGCTCATCGATCACCTGTGGGGCGACGATCCGCCGGGCAACGCGCCGGGCGCGTTGTCGGCGAAGGCCTCCTACCTACGCCGGGCCTTGGAGGAGGCCGAGCCGGGTGGGCGGGCGCTCGTCGTGTCCCCACCGCCGGGTTATCTGCTCCGCGTCGACGCCGACGCGGTGGACGCCCACCGGTTCGAGAGCCTCACCGCCGAGGCCCGCGAGACGGCCGACCCGCGGGCCAAGGCCGACCTGCTGTCCGGCGCGCTGGCCCTCTGGCGGGGCCCGGCCTACATCGACTTCGCCGACGAGGCGTTCGCACGCACCACGATCGCGCGCCTGGAGGAGCAGCGTCTCACCGCCATGGAGGACCTGGCCGAGGCCCGGCTCACGCTCGGCATGCACGCCGCGGTCGCGGGCGAGCTCGGCGAGTTGCTGGCCCGCCACCCGCTGCGGGAGCGGCCTCGCGCCCTGCACATGCTCGCCCTCTACCGGGCCGGGCGACAGGGCGAGGCCCTGAGCAGCTACGAGGAGTCGCGGGCCCATCTTGCCGAGGAGCTCGGCGTGGACCCAGGTCCCGCCCTGGCCGGGCTGCACCGTTCGATCCTGGCTCATGACCCAGGGCTCCACGCGCCGCTCGGCCCCGCGCCGGCGACCAACCTGCCCAATGCCATCACCGACCTGATCGGCCGCGACGACGCGGTCGCCGAGGTGCGCGCGCTGCTGCGACAACACCGGCTGGTGACGCTCACCGGTTCGGGTGGGGTGGGCAAGACCCGGCTCTCGATCGACGTCGCCGCCCCGATGGCCGAGACGATGGCCGACGGCGCGTGGCTCGTCGAGCTGGGCGCGTTGCGGCCCGGCCTGCCTGATGCGATGGGGTCGCTCGCCGACCTGGTGATGGCGGTCCTGGACATCCACGACGGCGGCGCCGGACCGCAGGAAGCTCCCGCCGACCGGCTCGCCCGAGCCCTGCGCGCCAGGCGGCTGCTGCTGGTGCTGGACAACTGCGAGCACGTGATCGAGCCGGTCGCGGAGCTCGCCGGCCTCCTGCTGCGCGCCGTGCCCGGACTGCGTGTCCTGGCGACCAGCCGGGAGCCGCTCGGCCTGGCGGGTGAGGTGGTCTGGCCCGTGCCGGCGCTGGAGGTGCCCGGCCCCGGCGACGACACCGACCCGGCGACGTTGGGGCGGTTCAGCGCCGTGCGGCTGTTCGTGGCGCGTACGGCCGCCGCAGCGCACGGGTTCGCCCTCGCCCCGGACAACGCGGAGGCCGTCGCGGTGCTGTGCCGCAGGCTGGACGGCATCCCCCTGGCATTGGAGCTGGCCGCCACCCGTGTGCGCACGCTGGGGATGCACGGCCTGCTTGCCAGGCTCGACGATCGGTTCCGGCTGCTGACGACGGGACACCGAGGTGCTCCGCCACGACAGCAGACACTCATGGCGATGATCGACTGGAGCTGGCAGTTGCTCACCGAGGCCGAGCGCACGGTGCTGCGCCGCCTGGCCGTCCACGCCGACGGGTGCACCATGGAGGCCGCCCAGGCGGTCTGCGCGGACGACGGCGTGCGCCCCGACGAGGTGCTCGACATCCTGGCGCGACTGGTGGACCGGTCGCTCGTGGTCGTGTCCGACCGCCGCCACGACGATCCCCGCTACCGGCTCCTGGAGTCGGTGGCCGTCTACTGCACCGAACGCATGCACGAGGCCGGCGAGCTCCAGCAGATCAGGCGGCGCCACCGCACCCACTACACCCAGCTGGCCGAGCTGGCCGAACCCCATCTCTACGGCCCCGATCAGCGGCGCTGGCTGCAGCGGCTGGACGCCGAGGCAGCCAACCTGCACGACGCGCTCGACGACGCGGCCCGGCAGGGCGAGGCCGACCTCGCGCTGCGCCTGGCCAACGCGCTGGCCTGGTACTGGTTCCTGCGCGGCCGCCTGGCAGAAGCAGGGCGGTCGTTCCAGGCGGCGCTGGACGCCCGGGGTGAGGCGCCCCGGGCCGCCCGGGCCAGGGCCATGGCCTGGCACACCGGCATGTCGTTCCTGCGGGGTGAGATCGCCGGCTGGCCGGCCCGGCACGAGGCGGTGTTGAATGCCTTCGAAGGGGTGGCGGACGAGCCGGGGCAGGCCAGGGCCGAGTGGTTCCTCGCGTTCGCCGAGGTCGACCTCGGCGATGTGGCTGCCACCGGGGAGTTGATCGACCGGGCTCTGACCACGTTCCGCGCCGTCGACGATCAGTGGGGAGTGGCGGCCGCGCTCAGCCTGCGGGCCAAACACGCGCACGTGAAAAGCGACTCCGCCGCGCTCGAGCGTGACGGCGCGCGGAGCGCGGCGCTGTTCCGCCGGCTCGGTGACCGGTGGGGGCTGCTGCAGGCCACCGAGTGGCTCGGCGCCCACGCCGTTCTGATCGGCGACTACGAGCGGGCGACCCGCCTGCACCGAGACGGGCTGCGCATGGCCGGAGAGCTCGGGCTCTGGCCCGAGTTCTCCGGGCGCCTGTCCTGGCTGGGCTGGATCGCCATGGAATGTGGCGACTATCCGTCGGCGCGTGAGCACTGCGAGCGGGGGCTTCGGCTCGCCACGGAGCAGGGCTCCCCCCTCGGCGCCGTGTTCGCGGAGATGGGGCTCGCCTTCTCCGCTCGCCGGGAGGGCGACCTGGACGCGGCCGAGGCCCACTTGCTGCACCTGATGGACGCCGCCCGGCACCACACCGGACCAGGACGTCCTCTGTATGCGCCGAGCGTCCTTGTCGAACTCGGCTATGTCGAGGAGCTGCGCGGCAACACCGCAGGCGCCATGGCTCGGCACATGGAAGCGTTCGCCATCGCACGAGACCTGAGCGCGGGAGCGGACATCGCACAGGCGCTGTCCGGCCTCGCGGGCGCCTGCGCACTCGACGGCCATCCCCACGAGGCCGCCCAACTGCTCGGAGCAGCCGCCGCGGCCCGCGAGTCGATCCCGAAGGCGGTCACGCCTGCCCAACAGGGCGACCTGGACAGGATCGCCTTCGCGGCCCGTGCCGCACTCGGCGAGGAGGCGTACACCGCCGCGTTCGCGCACGGCCGCATGCTCCGCCCCGACGAGGCCCGCGCCCTCCTTGATCGACCCGGACGATTCGTGACAGCTTCGCCACCCCCTGGGGGTCAGCCCTTGATCGCCCCTACCAGCCCGTTGACGAAGTAGCGCTGCAGAAGCAGGAAGAGCGCGATCACCGGGAGCACCGTGATCAGGGAGGCGGCCATGACCTCGTTGTAGCGCGGCACCTCGCTGGAGATGAGCGACTCCAGCCCCAGCGGCAGCGTGAACCGCGACCGGTCCGAGAGTGACACCCGCGTCAGCACGTATTCGTTCCACGTCGGCACCGCCGTCAGCACGGCAACGGTGATGTGCGCCGGCTTGGCGAGCGGCAGATACACCGACCAGAAGATCCGCGCCTCTCCCGCGCCGTCCGACCTGGCGGCCTCGCGCAGCTCGCGTGGGATGGAACCGTAGCTGCTGGTCAGCAGCAGCACCGTCAGCGGCGCGGTGCCGTTGACGAAGGGGAGCACCAGCCCCAGGTGGGTGCCCAGCAGGCCGAGGTTCTTCTCCAGGATCACCACCGGCAGCAGCACCGTGATGCCGGGCACGAACAGGAGCGCCACGAAGAACCAGTACAGGAAGCGGCGGCCGGGGAAATCCAGGACGGCGAAGGCGTAGGAGGCCAGGCTGTAGACCACCAGCACGCCGATCACGGTCATCGCCGTGACCTGGAGGCTGTTGAGGAAGTAGTCCAGGAAGTGCAGCCGGCCCCACGTGGCGATGAGGGTGTCCAGCGTGGGCTCGCGCGGCAGCAGGTTGTGTTCGAGGACCTCGCCGCGGGTCTTGAAGGCGCCCGACACCATCCACAGGAACGGATACATGCTGATCAGCGCATAGACGATCAGCCCGGCACAGGCGAAACGCTTCACTGGGCCCTCCGGAGCAGGCGCGCGTTGGCCAGGGTCAGCAGGACGGCTCCCGCGAACAGCAGCCAGCCCAGCGCGCTCGCGTGGCCGAGCGAGGGCGCCAGGCCCTTCATGAAGGCCAGCCGGTACGCCATCAGCCCCAGCACGTCGGTGTGCCCGCCCGGCCCGCCGTTGGTCGCGATCAGGAAGATCTGGAAACCGTGCAGCGTGTCGCGGACGCCCAGCAGCACGATGGCCATGGTGATGGGCCTCAGCAGCGGCCAGATGACGCGCCGCAGCACGTGCCAGGAGCCGGCGCCGTCGATCTGAGCCGCCTCGACGAGGCTGCGGTCGATGGCCTGCAGCCCGCTGAGGTAGAGCAGCGTGGCCACCGGCACGCTCGACCACACCAGGATGACGATCAACGTCGGCAGGGCGGTGTCCGGGTTGCCGAGGAAGCCCTGCGGCTGCCGCAGGCTGCCCAGGCCCAGCGAGCCGAGCAGCAGGTTGAGCGCGCCGTCGGGCTCCAGTACGTAACGCCAGGCGAAGTAGACGGCGATACCGCTGGTCACGTACGGCAGGAAGTAGACGGAGCGGAGAACGCCGCGCAGGCGGGTGATGGAGTTCAGCATCACCGCGAGCGGGAGGGAGACGGCCACGGTCAGCAGCGGCACGGCGACCATGACCTGCGCCGTGTTCCCCGCGGCCCGGCGCAGGTCCCCGGTGAGCGACGGGTCCGCGTACAGAAGGTCGGCGTAGTTCCCCAGCCCGGCCCAGCGCCACTCGGGGGTGAAGCCGTTCCATTTGGCGAAGCTCAGCAGGAACCCGCTGACGATCGTGTAGGCGCCCATCAGCAGGAACAACGCGACAGCGGGCGCTACGAAGGCCCATCCGATCAGCCGGCGCCGCCACCGCGCGGGGGGCTGCTCGCGCAGCCGCCGCGCGGGGAGCTCGACGGAGGTCGTGCTCACTTGGTGGACTTCCACATCGACGCCATGATCTTGTCCAGCTCAGTGCCCGCCTGCTGTGGGCCGACCTCCCCCAGCGGCGTCAGCCGTACGGTCAGGTCACCCGGCTTGACCTGGTCCCAGTCGGAGGGGAAGAAGCTGTCGTCGGCCGCCTCGTAGCTGCTTTCCGGCGGCCCGGTGAAGTACTTCTGGAGCGCGGCCAGGTCCTTGCCGAGCAGCGACTCCGCCTGCGTGCCCAGGTCCGTGGAGGGCAGGTCGAGAGACTCCTTGGCCACCATGCCCGCACCCTCGGGCGAGGTCACCCAGTCGATCCACTTGACGGCGGCCTCGCGGTTGCGCGTCGTGGCCGTCACGCCGAGCCCGGTCAGCGCCAGCGGCGCCATCGAGATCTGCTTGTGCGTGCCCTCGGCCGACGCCGGGATGGGGAAGGCGAGCACCTTGTCGGGGCTCATCCCGTTCTGCGCGAGGAAGGCCAGCGTGAACGTGCCGCCCACGTCGAAGGCCGACTTGCCTTGCGCGAAGGCGATGTCGGCCTCGTCGATGCCGAGCGTCGTGGCGCCGGGCATCCAGTACGGCGTCAGCCTGGCATACGTCTCCAGCGTCCTGACGCCGTCCGGCGAGGCGAAGCCCTGTGTGGTGCCCTTGCCGAACAGCGCCTGGAAACGCTCCTTGCCGAGGTAGGCGAAGGCCAGCGGCTGATAGATCCAGTTGAAGCCGGTCTGGGAGATCTTCAGCCCCAGCGACAGTCCGCCCTGGCTCTTACCGGTCGTGGCCTCCAGCGCCTTCAGGAACTCCTCCCACGACTTCGGCGGGGTGTCCGGATCGAGCCCGGCCGCCCGGAGCTTGTCCTTGTTGGCGTAGACGATGCCGAAGGCGCCCGCCGTGAACGGCACGGAGAAGCGCTGACCGGCCTTGCCGTTCTTGATGGGCGAGTCGGCGGCCACCGAGTCGATCTTCTTCTGCGTCAGCACGCCGCTCTCACGCGTGGAGGGCAGCAGGCGCTGCTTCCACCCGTCGGTGACATCGGCCGCCAGGTCCTGCAGCAAGCCCGACGAGCCCATCTCGAAGTCCTCGCCGGACGCATGCACCTCCAGCACGTCCGGCAGGCCGTTGGTCTGCGCGGCGCTCTGGACCTTGCTGACGAACACGTCGTCGGGGGTCACCGCCTCGACCGTGACGCTGATGCCCGTCTTGGCCTTGAACTGCGCCGCCGCCTTGTTCAACGCGTCGGCGTGCGACTTCTTGAACGTCCACATCCGCAGCGACTGCCCGGCTTGCCCCTGCCCGCCGCCGCCGCTCGAGCAGGCGGCGAGTCCCATCACGAGCGCCACGGCCAGACCGAGCGCGCGCTTGCCCACCGTTGTCATCGGTCTTCCCTTCCCGTACGGCTAGCGCACGCTCTCGAACTTCTCGACCCAGTACCGCGTGCGGTCCAGGTAGGCCGTCTCGGCGGCCCTGCCCTGCTTGCCGTAGGCGCCCTGGAAGGTCTGGTAGCCGTGACCGGGCGGCGGGGTGCGGTCGGCGGGCTCGATGACCGAGCCCTCGTGCCACTCGTTGAAGGAGGTGACCGACACCCAGGTCGGCGAGCCACCGATGGCCGGGTCCAGGGCGTTGGTCCACTGCCGGTCATAAGCGGCGCCGTTGTCGCGGGCGACCGTCGGCGTGGTGTTGCCGGGTACGGCGCGGTCGTCGACGTAGCCGGGGGCCACCGAGGGCGCCCAGATCAGCCCGTGCGCCTTGGCGTACTCGCCGGCCTGCTTCCAGCCGGGTGCGGTGGCCCCCGCGATGCCGTCGTAGGTGTACATGCCGTCGAAGTGCGCGATCTTGGTGGTGTCGGTGGTCTGAGCGAGGATGATGTCGTCCTGGTCGACCTCGTCCAGCGCGGACCAGTCGGCGACCTGAAGGCTCCAGAACACGTAGAAGACGTTGTCGAAGGCCGGGTGCGAGCCGTACTGCCGGTGCAGGTAGCGGATGTCCTCGACGGTGGAGGCGGCCGTGCGGCCCTCGTACGGCTCCAGGTGCCAGGCGACCTTGACGCCCCGCCTGGCCGCGGCGTCCATGACGCGTCGGGCCAGGCCGTCCTCGTAACTGCCCTGGCCCCACCAGCTGTAGACGATCACTCCGGCGCCGGTCCGCGCGATCCACTTCATGTGCTGGGCCAGGACCCGGGAGTCGCCGGAGTCATAGGCGCCCAGGGCGGGGTAGAGGTCGGCGCCGACATCCTCCGGCGGGGTGTGGCCGCCCTGCTGCCAGTGACGCCACTCGCCGCTTCCGGCGGGCGTGCCGTACCAGGGGTAGTAGAACAGGTGCACGTTGCTCGACAGGTTCGCTGCGGCGGCCGGCGCCACCTGCGGCGACCAGGCCAGGGCCGCCAGGATGAGGACAAGGGCGAGATTCCGACGTTTTGCGATCACGGCGTCCTTTCGGGGGGAGAAGGATGCTCCAGGCGCGCGCAAATCGTTAAGATCTCTCGAAATCTACACGTAACGATTGCGGTGTCAAGAGTTCGCCTCAGGCGGATTGACGCCGTACGAGGCGCGCGGGCACGACCAGCTCGGTGGACGGCTCGTCGATGGCCTCGCGCAGCCGTTCCAGCAGCCGCACGGCCGTGGCCTGGCCTATCTCGCGGGCCGGGTTGGCCATGGTGGTCAGGCCGGGTGAGACCATGCCGGCGGCGTCGATGTCGTCGAAGCCCATCACGGCCAGGTCTTCGGGGACGCGCAGGCCCCGTCGAGCCGCCTCGTCCAGGGCCCCGATCGCCATGACGTCGTTCGCGCACAGGAGGGCGTCGGGCGGCTCGGCCAGCTCCAGCAGCCGCGCCACGCCCTCGGCGCCGCCCGCGCGGCTGAAGTGGGTGTGGGCCACGAGGGCCTGGTCGGCCGGCGCGCCGGCCTCGGCGAGGGCCGCGCGGTAACCGGCCACGCGCTCGGCCGCCGGGCCTTCGGCGGCCGGGCCGCACACGAAGGCGATCCTGCGGTAGCCACAGCCGAGCAGGTAGCGGGTGGCCTCGGCCCCGCCCCCCTCGTCGTCGCTGTGCACCAGGTCCACTCCGTGCTGGACGAGCCTGCCGCCCAGCCGGACCACCGGGATGCCGGCCTCGATGACCGGCAGCAGGTCCTCGGCGTGGGTGTGGAACACGGCGAAGGCCAGCCCGTCGACCTGGCGGGCGATCATGTGCTCGATCGCGGCCTGCTCGGTGCGCCGGACGCCGTCGGTGTTGCTGATGATCTGGTCGTAGCCCTCCGGGCCGAGGACGTCCTGAAGGCCGCGGGCCAGCGCCGGGTAGAAGGGGTTGGTGATGTCGGGAATGATCAGCCCGATGGTCTGGCTGCGGCTGGTGCGCAGTCCTCTGGCCAGGACGTTGGGCCGGTAACCGAGCTCCTCGATGGCTTGGAGCACGCGCTGCCGCGTCTCCTCCGCCACCGGGCGGCGGCGGTTGAGCGTGTGGGACACGGTCGTCGCGCTCACCCCCGCCAGCTCGGCGACCCGCCGGATGCTCGGCCGCTCACCTCGGAGCGCGCGCGAGTGCTCCTCGGGGACCGGCGGAGCGGGGTGTGCCGCCGGGGCCCGATGGTGCAGGAGGCCCTCGAACGCGCCGCCCAGGACCGCGTACGTCTCCTCCAGCATGCGCACGCCGCGCGCGACGGCCTCGGCGGGTGGCACCCGTTCGGCCGCCTCCAGCAGGATCGACTCCCACACCTGCCGCAGGGGCCCGAGCGCGGCGACGGCCAGGATCCGCGGCCTGAGGTCGCCGCCCGCCTCTTCCACCAGGGCCTCAGCCAGCGCGCGCTCGCGCGCCGCGAACAGCTCCCGGCCGTAGGCGCGCAGCGTCTCGCTGTCGCGGTGGATCCGGCCGAACAGCGCCAGGTCACCGGCCGGCTCGGCACGCAGCAGCCGGCTCAGCGCGACCAGCACCCGCCCGCCGGGCGGGCGCTGCCGCACGACCTCGGCGGGGTCGCCGGCCAGCAGCGGCTCGTGCTCGAAGAACAGCTGCTCCTTGGTGGGGAAGTGGTTGAACACGGTCTTGGCCGACACGTCGGCGGCCTCCGCGACCTCGTTGACCGTGACCGCGTCGAACCCCCGCAGGGCGAACAGGCGCAGCGCCGCCTCCGCCATGGCGCGCCGGGTCTCGGCCTTCTTCCGCTCACGGCGGCCCTGCGGCTGCTGGATCAGCATGCGGTGATATTACATCGGCATAATCCTTTCAGTCGCTGAACGTTTACGCCAGAGCGCATCCAGCCCTCCGTCGAGCCGGCCCGGGTCTCCTCCATCGAGCTCGTCACGGCAGCACGTGCCTCGCGGTGAAGCCCAGCACCCGCTCGGCGGCGCGCAGGTCGACCGGAACGGCGCGGCCGGGCAGCGGCGCCCGCCGCTCGCTGCCGGGGTGGAACGCGGCCAGCAGTTCCTCGGTCGGCTCGGACATCAGCGTGTCGGGCGCGGCGACGGCGAGCACGTGGTGGCCCTCGATCGGGCGCGTGACCGCCAGCCAGGCCGCCCGCGCGGCGTCCCGGACGTCCAGGTAGCACCACAACTCCCTGGCTCCGGCGGCCCGGTCGGCGGCCCACTCCTCCGCCGTGCGCCGGAGCTTGTCCTCCGGCCCGCCCAGCCGGGGGAAGCGCAGCGCGACGGTCGTCATCCCATGCCGGCGGCTCATCATGGCCGCCGTGAGCTCGTCCGTCTGCTTGGACAGCCCGTACGGGTCCTCGACCTGCAACGGGATGTCCTCGTCGACGGGCACGTAGGCCGGGTGCAGCACTCGGTCCGCCCAGGCCAGCCCCAGGGCCGACATGCTGCTGGCGATGGCGGCACGCCGCACGCCCGCCCGACCGGCCTCCTCCAGCACCACGAACGTGGCCCTGGTGTTACCGCAGAACACCTCCTCCGGCGTGCCCAGCACGGGCGCGGGGAGCGCGGCGAGGTGGATCACGGCGTCCACGTCGTCCAGCGCCTTCCGCACGATCTCCGGATCGCCCGCGCTGCCCACCACCATGCGATCGAGCGGCAGGCCGCCGGGACCGCGCAGGTCCAGGCCCGTCACCGCCACCTGATGGCGCGCGAGGAGATCGAGGGTGGCCCGGCCGACGTGTCCTGCCGCCCCCGTCACCAGCACCCGCCGTGGAAAGTCGGTCATGTACTCCCCAACGTGCAAACCGATTTGTGAGACGCAGCATGACGGACGAGGCCAGGAGCGTCAAGGTGGGTATAGCGACTGTAAGTTTCGCGTCAAGGAAGCGGATTCCGCCCGCCTGGCCCGAGGACAGCACCCAGTGCGGCGACTCCGAAGTCGGCGGTAAGGAGGCCCGCCGCAACTCTCCGTTCGGCGGCCAGGCGGACGTGGGGACGATTTAATGCCACGGAGCCGACCGGCGCAAGACGGTGGAGCGCTCCAGGCTCAAAGTTGCGGATAACTGTTGATTTTTTACGGGTCTTCATCGCAATCAACCATTCATTGACGGAAATGACAGCTCCTTGACAGGCACATTACGGCGAGGTAAGCATCTCTATTAAGCCCACTTGTCGGAAAATCTCACTGCCAAAACGTCAAGCGCAACCTGGGGCAGCACCCCCAGCCCTACCAGCAAAGCGCGGTCGGCGCGCGCCTTGCCTGACGTCCCCCCGGTCAGGAAAGGAAGCCCATGTCTGCGTGGTCGAGGCTGCTCGTCGCGGCGTCGCTGGTGCTCACCAGCGCGGCGGCGATGGACATCCCTCCCGGCGACTATCAGCAGGTCCAGCTGGCCCTCGGGCCGGCCGAGCTAGGCGAGGCCATGTCGCTCGCGGTCCTGCCCGACAGGTCGGTCCTGCACACCGCCCGCGACGGCACGGTCCGCCACACCGATGCCTCCGGCGCCACCAAGGTGGCGGGCAAGCTCGATGTCTACACCCACGACGAGGAGGGGTTACAGGGCATCGCCGTCGATCCCGGCTTCGCCACCAACCGCCTCGTCTACCTGTACTACTCCCCCAAGCTGAGCACTCCCGCCGGGGACGCCCCCGTGACCGGCACCGAGGCCGACTTCGCGCCCTGGAAGGGCCACCTCAACCTGTCGCGCTTCACCCTCAAGGCCGACAACACCCTCGACCTGGCCGGCGAGAAGGTCGTGCTCGAGGTGCCCAACGACCGAGGCCAGTGCTGCCACGTCGGCGGCGACATCGACTTCGACGGCGCCGGCAACCTCTACCTCACCACCGGCGACGACACCAACCCCTTCGAGTCCAGCGGCTACTCCCCGCTCGACGAGCGCACCGACCGCAACCCGCAGTTCGACGCGCAGCGCTCCTCGGGCAACACCAACGACCTGCGCGGCAAGCTGCTGCGCATCAAGCCGCAGCCGGACGGGACCTACACCATCCCGGCGGGCAACCTCTTCCCGCCCGGCACCGCCAGGACCCGGCCCGAGATCTACGCCATGGGGTTCCGCAACCCCTTCCGCATGTCGGTGGACAAGCCGACGGGCACGGTCTACCTGGGCGACTACGGCCCGGACGCGGGCGCCGCCGACTCCAACCGGGGCCCCGGCGGCCAGGTGGAGTTCGACCGCATCACCGCCCCGGGCAATTACGGCTGGCCGTACTGCACCGGGACGAACACCACCGCCGAGACCTACAACGAGTACACCTTCCCCAGCGGCCCGGCCGGCGCCAGGTACAACTGCGCGGGCGGGCCCGCGAACAACTCCTTCCGCAACACCGGGCTCGCCACGCTGCCGGCGGCCAGTCCGAGCTGGATCAAGTACGGCGACGCCGGCGCGCCGCCCGAGTTCGGCGGCGGCTCCGAGTCGCCCATGGGCGGCGACGTCTACCGCTACGACGCGAGCTCGACCTCGACGGTCAAGTTCCCGCAGTCCCTCGACGGCCGCTACTTCGCCATGGAGTTCGGCCGCCAGTGGATCAAGGCGATCGAGGTCAAGAGCGACGGCACACCCGGCGTGATCGAGGACTTCCCCTGGGACGGCACGCAGATCATCGACTCGGAGTTCGGCCCGGACGGCGCCCTGTACGTGCTGGACTACGGCACCGGCGGCGGCAACCAGGCGCTGTACCGGATCGAGTACCTCGCCGGCGCCAACCGCAACCCCGTCGCCAAGGCCGCGGCCGACAAGACCTCCGGGCAGGCGCCGCTGACCGTGGCCTTCTCCTCGGCCGGCAGTTCCGACCCCGAGGGCGGCGCGCTCACCTATTCGTGGAACTTCGGCGACGGCGCCACCTCCACGCAGGCCAATCCGACCCACGCCTACAGCGCCAACGGCACCTTCCGGCCGACCCTGACCGTACGTGACCCGCAGGGCCTGAGCGGGACCGCCAGCCTGGTGATCACGGTCGGCAACACCGCGCCCACCGTGACGTTGACCACCCCGGTCGACGGCCAGCTCTTCTCCTACGGCCAGGCCGTGCCCTTCAAGGTCACCGTCACCGACCCCGAGGACGGCACCGTGGACTGCGCCGGCGTCAAGGTGACGTACCTGGTGGGCCACGACAGCCACACCCATGCGATCACCTCCAGGAACGGCTGCGAGGGATCGATCACCATCCCGGCGGACGGCGAGCACGACGCGGCGGCCAACCTCTACGGCGTCTTCGACGCCGAGTACACCGACAAGGGCGGGCTGACCGGCCACGGCCTCCGCACGCTGCAGCCGGTGCACCGGCAGGCCGAGCACTTCGGCGCCCAGCAGGGCATCCAGGTCGCCAACCACGGCGGGGCCGAGGGCGGCGCGACCGTCGGCTTCACCGACAACGGCGACTGGATCTCCTTCGAGCCCTACCTGCTGGCCGGGGCCACCAGGGTGACCGCCCGGGTCTCCTCCGGCGGCCCCGGCGGCACGGTCGAGGTGCGGGCGGGCTCCTCGACCGGGACGCTGCTGGGCACCCTCACCGTGTCCAACACCGGAGGCTGGGACTCCTTCACCGACGTCTCCGCCGCTCTGAGCAACGCCCCCAGCGGCACGACAAAGCTGTTCCTGGTCTTCAAGGGCGTGTCGGGGCAGGGCAACCTGTTCGATGTGGACGCCTTCACCTTCACCACCGGAGCGCCGCCCGGCACCACGGTCGAGGGCGAGTCGTACACCTCCGGCTCCGGGGTGCAGATCGCCGGCCACACGCCGGCCAGCGGCGGCCAGACACTCGGCTACATCGAGAACGGCGACTGGGCAGGCTACTCCGGCGTCACCACCACAGGCGCCAAGACCTTCTCCGCCCGCGTCTCCTCCGCCGGAGCAGGCGGCACCATCCAGATCCGCTCGGGATCGGCCACCGGCACCCTGCTCGGCTCGGTCACCGTACCCACCACCGGAGGCTGGGAGACCTTCCAGAACGTCTCCACCACCCTGACCGGCACCGCCACCGGACCACTCTTCCTGGCCTTCACCGGCGGCAGCGGCTTCCTCTTCGACATCGACACCTTCACGATCACCAGGTAGGCGGCGATGATTCACAAACTCCTCGGCCTCGTACTCGTCGCGGCGAGCCTCACCGCCGCCCCCTCGGACCCGGCCTACCAGGTGCTGGTCTTCTCCAAGACCGCCGGCTTCCGCCATGACGCGATCCCGGCGGGCATCCAGGCCATCCGCGATCTCGGCGGCGGCAACAACTTCACCGTGACCGCCACCGAGGACGGCGGAGCCTTCACCGGCGCCAACCTCGCGGGTTACAAGGCCGTCGTCTTCCTCAACACCACCGGCGACGTGCTCAACGACACCCAGCAGGCCGCCTTCCAGTCCTACGTCGACTCCGGCGGCGGATACGTGGGCGTGCACGCCGCCGCCGACACCGAGTACGACTGGCCGTACTACGAGAAGCTGGCCGGCGCCTACTTCAAGAGCCACCCCGCCATCCAGCAGGCCACCGTACGCACCGAGAACCGCGCGCACCCGGCGACCGCCCACCTCGGCCCCACCTGGACGCGTACCGACGAGTGGTACAACTACCGCACCAACCCGCGCTCCTCCGTACGCGTGCTGCAGAACCTCAACGAGAGCACCTACAGCGGCGGCGACATGGGCGACCACCCCATCACGTGGTGCCACCCGCAGGGCCAGGGGCGCGCCTTCTACACCGGGCTCGGCCACACCATGGAGTCGTACGCCGATCCCGCCTTCCGTAACGTGCTCCTCGGCGGCATCCGGTACGCGGCCGGGGTCGCCAAGGCCGACTGCCGGCCGGAGACCGGCTACACCACGCTGTACGACGGCTCCACCAGCGGCTGGTCCCAGGCCGGCCCGGGCAGCTTCGCCAACGCCGACGCCACCCTGACCTCGCAGGGCGGGATGGGGCTGCTGTGGCACAGCGCCAAGGAGTTCGGCTCGTACTCGCTGAAGCTGGACTGGAAGCTGACCGGCGACGGCAACTCCGGGATCTTCGTCGGTTTCCCCGCCTCGTCCGATCCGCAGTCGGCCATCGACAACGGCTACGAGGTGCAGATCGACGCCACCGACACCCCGGACCGCACGACCGGGGCGATCTACGGCTTCAAGGCCGCCGACCAGGCCGCCCGCGACGCCGCGCTGAACCCGCCCGGCGAGTGGAACACCTACGAGCTGCTGGTGGAGGGCGAGCGGCTGCAGGTCCTCCTGAACGGCGTGAAGATCAACGACTTCACCAACACCGACCCGCGGCGCTCGCTGCTCCAGGGGTACGTCGGCATCCAGAACCACAGCGCCTCTGACCAGGTGGCCTTCCGCAACATCCGGATCAAGGAGCTGGGCGGGAGCGGCGTCACGGTCGAGGGCGAGTCGTACACCTCCGGCTCCGGGGTGCAGATCGCGAACCACACCCCTGCCAGCGGCGGCCAGACCCTCGGCTACATCGAGAACGGCGACTGGGCAGGCTACTCCGGCGTCACCACCACAGGCGCCAAGACCTTCTCCGCCCGCGTCTCCTCCGCCGGGGCAGGCGGCACCATCCAGATCCGCTCAGGATCGGCCACCGGCACCCTGCTCGGCTCGGTCACCGTACCCACCACCGGAGGCTGGGAGACCTTCCAGAACGTCTCCACCACCCTGACCGGCACCGCCACCGGACCACTCTTCCTGGCCTTCACCGGCGGCAGCGGCTTCCTCTTCGACGTCGACACCTTCACCCTGACGAGCTCGACGAACGGCGGCACGGCGCTGTCGGACAAGGTGCACATCTTCTACTACCCCTGGTACGGCTCGCCGCAGGTCAGCGGCAGCTGGCGGCACTGGCCGCAGGGCGGGCACACCCCGCCCGACGACGTCGGCGCGGACCTGTACCCCGCTTTGAGCGCCTACGACTCCGGCGACTTCGCCGGCGCGGTGCCCCAGCACATGAAGTGGATCAAACAGGCCGGCGTCGGTGTGCTGGTGCTCAGCTGGTGGGGCCGCGGCAGCTATGAGGACAACCTCGCCAGAGGCGTCATGGACGCCGCGGCGAAGGAAGGGCTCAAGGTGGCCTGGCACCTGGAGCCCTACTCCGGCCGCACCGCCGCCTCCACCGTGGAGGACATCCGCTACATCAACCAGACCTACGGCTCGCATCCGGCCTTCCGCAACGCCTTCTACGTCTTCGAGAGCCTGCGCATCACCGACTGGTCGGCCCTGAGCCAGGTCAACCAGAGCAACGTCATCCTCGCCCAGACCACCGACACCACGAAGATCGCGAACTTCAACGGCATGTACACCTACGACGCGATCGCCGGCGCCACGGCGCCCGGCTGGCAGCAGGCCGCGGACTACGCACGCCAGCGCGGGCTGGTGTGGGCTCCGTCGGTGGGCCCTGGCTACATCGACGACCGCGCGGTGCCCGGCAACACCACGCCCACCCTCTCCAGGGACAACGGAGCCACCTACGACAAGGAGTGGTCCAACGCCCTCCAGACCAACCCCACCTGGGTGTCGATCACGTCCTTCAACGAGTGGCACGAGGGCAGCGTGATCGAGCCGGCGGTCGTGCGGACGGGGTACCAGAGCTTCGAGGGCGCCTACGGGCGCACCGGCGCCTCGGCTCAGACCGCCTATCTGGACCGCACGGCCTACTGGGTCAACCTGTTCGCGAACGCCGGCTGACGACCGGACCCCGCCCGCCGACCGGCC